>JANYCO010000652.1 GCA_025360235.1 Cytophagales bacterium | reverse complement strand
CCGACGGCTCAAAGCCGTCGGACACCAAGATATTAATTACTTCACCAGTTTTTCAATTGCTAAATGTACTTTTTCAAACCCAAATTGTTCCAAAGTCTTTTTCATCGAAACTTGAATCTCTTTGTTCATCAGATTTCCAATGCTGCCTTCATGGGTATGATTTATTTTATCAGGAGCTGTAAATTTTCCTTCTTCGATTAATGCCCCAACTTTTTTGTACGCATCGCGAAAAGGTACTCCTTCCAGTACCATATTATTTACCACTTCAACGCTGTATAAGTATAAATATTTTGGGTCTTTTAGTATGTTTTCTTTGATCTTGATATTCTTCAAAGCATAAATTGCGATGTTGATACAATCGTTCATTTCATTGAATGCTGCAATAAAACTTTCTTTAATGATCTGCAGGTCGCGGTGGTAGCCAGAAGGCAGATTGGTCGTCATTAGAGAAATCTCATTTGTTAAAGATTGAATTTTATTACACTTGGCTCTTGTTAATTCAAATACATCAGGATTTTTCTTATGTGGCATAATAGAAGAGCCTGTGGTTAGTTCTTCCGGAAAGGAAATAAATCCAAAATTCTGATTGATATACAAACAAATATCCATCGACATTTTTGCCACTGTTCCTGCAAGAGAAGAAAGTCCGGCGGCTACATTTTTTTCAGTTTTCCCACGGCCCATTTGTGCGTATACAACATTATAGTTCATGCGTTCAAAGCCCAGTAAATCAGTTGTCATCTGGCGGTTCAAAGGAAAGGAAGATCCATAACCCGCCGCGGAACCCAGTGGATTTTTATTGGCAATTTTATAAGCGGCAAGCATCATCTCCATGTCGTCAATCAAACTTTCTGCGTAAGCTCCAAACCATAAACCAAATGAAGAAGGCATGGCAATTTGTAAATGTGTATAGCCAGGAAGCAGATGATTTTTGTATTGTTCGGAGAGTTGAATTAAAAGATCAAACAGTTCTTTTGAGTTTAAGACGGTTTGCTCGATGGCACTCCTGGTATAAAGTTTTAAATCCAATAAAACCTGATCGTTGCGTGAACGGCCACTGTGGATTTTCTTTCCAATGTCACCTAATCTTTGTGTAAGAATTAATTCTACCTGAGAGTGGACATCTTCGACGCCGTCTTCAATAGAAAATTTCCCTGCTTTTATTTCTGCGTAAATAATTTTCAGTTCTTTTTGCAAAACAGGTAGTTCTTCTTTTGGGATCAGTCCTATACTTGCAAGCATCTGTGTATGCGCCAGCGAGCCCAGTACGTCAAACTCTGCCAGATACATATCCATTTCCCGGTCATGACCTACGGTGAAGCGTTCTATTTCTTTATTTACGTTTATGTCTTTTTGCCAGAGTTTCATTTTGTTGTTGTTTAGATGCTAGATACAAGATGCTAGATTCTAGATAATTGATTTAGTTTTTTATTTTTCACTTAAGTGTTTTCTGTTGACAGCATCAAGAAAGCCATTTAGCATTTTTCCTAGTGTTTGATATTTGTCAGATAAAGTATTATAAAATTCAGTATTTGTCATAGATCCTGTATTGTATAGAAAATCTAAATGTACTTGTGTTTCATTACATTCAGAGATTGCAAAGGTAATGAAACGGATAAAATCATTTTTATAATTTCTTCTGCCATATCCTTCTACAATGTTAGAAGTTATTGATTTAGAAGATCGCCTAATTTGGCTCCCTTCTTCATATAATTCATATTTAGGTAGTCCAAGACTCATTTTATGCACTTCAATTGCCAATTCTCTTGACATCTGATATATCTTTAAATCTCTGTAACTTTTAAATGAGTTCATAAAAAATGATTTATTTAATAATCCAGTATCTAGAATCCAGTATCTAGAATCTAACATCTCCACTATACCAACTCCTCCAATATCTTAATATACTTTTCTATCCCTTCTTCGATTTCAATTAAATAGATGAACTCATTTGCGGAGTGAGAACGGGCAGAATTTCCTGGTCCCATTTTTACAGAAGGCACCGGAACCAAGGCCTGATCCGAAGTAGTAGGCGAGCCGTAAGTCTTCGCTCCCAACTTAACAGCAGCTTTTACTAAAGCATGTTCTGGATCAATGAACGAAGGACGAAGACGCACAGAACGTGGATTAACTTCCGATTCAATATTATCGTCTATGATTTTTAAAACCTCTTCATTTTTGTACATTTCTGTAATCCTAACGTCAATCGTGAAGTGACAGCTTTCCGGAACGACGTTGTGCTGATAACCGGCATTGATAATGGTTACAGACATTTTCATGGCACCAAGGTGAGGAGATACCTTGTCGAATTTATAATTTTTGATCCACTCGATATCTTTGATGGCTTTGTAGATGGCGTTGTCACCTTCTTCTCTTGCAGCATGTCCTGCTTTACCTTTTGCTACGCAGTCGATAACCATGAGTCCTTTTTCGGCTACTGCGATATCCATTAGCGTAGGTTCGCCAACGATAGCGAAATCAATTTTGCCTAATTCAGGATATACTAATTCCAATCCATCGAAACCGGAGATTTCTTCTTCTGCAGTGGCAGCAATACAAATATTGTATTTCATATTCTGCTTGTCATAGAAGTGACGGAAAGTAGCAATCAAGGATACAAGGCATCCGCCCGCATCGTTTGATCCCAGACCATAAAGTTTTGCATCTTTGGTAAATGGATCAAATGGGTCGTTGGTATAACCTGGATTTGGTTTTACTGTATCGTGGTGTGAGTTAAGAAGAATGGTAGGTTTGTTCGCATCATAGTATTTGTTGAACGACCAGACATTATTTTTTAGGCGTTTGGTCTCCATGCCATTTTTTACAAAGAAATTATTTAAGATCTCTGCTGTTTTATCTTCTTGTTTGCTTAAAGACTCCGTTCGGATTAAATTTTTAAGCAATTCTAATGCGTCTTGTTG
>JANYCO010000638.1 GCA_025360235.1 Cytophagales bacterium | reverse complement strand
CCAGGGTGTATTTAGCGGCAAGCTCATTGTATCGTTCACTTTGTCCGCGTTCTTTTCTCGTTAAACTTGACCACCCTATGCTTAAAATGTCTTTACTCATAATTATTCTCCTTAAAATTAAAAAAGCCTCCGTCGTTTCGGAGGCCTATATCGTTCGTCTAAATTTTAGCGTGTAAAGCTAGAGATGCCTCCGTGGGTAGAAGACATAAAAAAGGTATACTTTTTCGCGAACCGAGAAGAAGATAAGAAGGTTATACACCGCCATTATCAGGAGTATTCCATAATATAAACCAAGAAAATAATACTCATTGGTAGAGTAATACATGAAATAATTTACCGACTTGATACGAAAGTCAAAACCACTGTAGTTTTTTGATTCTATTCGTACATAATAAATCAAGGTTTGTGAGGAATCACCTACAGGTAAATCAAAAACAATATTTTTATTGATGTGTTCCCTTTTGTCAAAATGGAATCGTTCACCTGCCTCTTTCATTCTATATCCGCCCTTAGTGTCGGGTACATATATCTGAATTAAGTTAGTATGGGGTGAATAGGTTTCGAGCATGTAGCTCTTGTCAAAGCGGGAGTTATTTTTTATTTTAAAACGAATCCAATAAACAGAATTGGAATTTTTGTTGAAAGCGTATTTCTCTTTGTTTAATACAAATAAAGGGAAAGCGGGATCCAGTACCGTTTGAATAGTAAATTTTCCAGTAGAATCTTCAAAGATGTCAATATCTTCTCCGAGTAAAGTATAATCCTCTTTCAGATCATCCAGGTATATGATATTGCTGGCAAATACTCCTGTGAAGGACGGAAGGATCAATAAAATTAAATAGATTAGCTTTCGCACAGGTGTTATTAAAATCTAAATTTTTAACAATATACAGAATTCGGGTTACTTATGTTTCAAAAATAAAATTTTTTAATTAAGAAATATCACTTTATATGTACAAAATGGAGTAATTTTTGATATTAAATTAGATGGTTTGTTCTATATTTGAATTAAAGGAACTGCTGCTTGTGCTTATAAATTTTAAAATGCTATATCGACTAATAATATTCATATGTCTTTTTGGGTCAGTCTCAATAAAATGTTGGTCGGGCGACTGGAAGAAAATAAAAACAGTGCAATTGTCTTCCCCTGTTATGACGATCTCTTTGGATCGCTATGGGATGTTTTATATTTCAGATGATGATGGTAATATATATAAATACGATACTTTAGGTGTTCTTCAGTTGACTTATTCACCATCGAGAAAAGCTGATGTGACATTGATGGAGGCATGGCGTAATGTCAATATTTTTGTATTTTATCGAAATCTCCAGGAGTTTGTATTACTCGACAGGTTTCTGTCCCCTTCTCCAAATGTTCGTCTGGAGTCTACAGATATTGGATTTGTCAGGTTAGCTACTTTTTCTTATGACAATAATATTTGGCTCATAGATGAACAGGATTTTAGTTTAAAAAAATACGATATTGGACATAGCAAGGTAGAGCTCTACACTCCATTAGATCTTTTGCTTGATCCATCACTTTACGATATGAACTTTATTAGAGAATATCAGAATCTCGTATTTGTAAATGATAAAAATTCAGGCGTTCTTGTTTTTGATAATATGGGGATTTACAAAACTAAAATTCCAATAAAAGGACTTTCAAGAATAGGTTTTTTTAACGATGAAATATATTTTCAGGATGGCGATAAAGTTAAATTTATAAATATTTATACCTATATCGAACGTACTGAAAATCTGCCTGAAAGTGGGAGTTTTCAATTTATTCTCTATACTTCATCCTGTTTGTATCTCTTTAAGAATGCTTCTGTAGAAGTCTATAAGCGATAGTTTTTTTTAATTTTTGCAGTATTCTTGTTTATCAAAATATAGTGCTGTATCTTTTCCATTACTAACTTTCTGTTGCAGATGAATAATAAATTATTAGCTGGCTTTTTTTATGTTCTATTGTTTCTGTTTCTTCCTTTGGAAATATTTTCACAAGGATGCAGTGACGCAGGTTTCTGTACCATGGGAGCAATGAAACCAAGCCAACATTTTAGTAAAAAATTAAGTCCGAAATTGCGTTCGGTTGAATTAAGCCAATACATTGGCGTGAATAGGATAGGGGATATAATTATGTCCTACACAGCGGATGTAAATATTGGACTTTCTTCTAAATACACAGCTCAAATAAAACTGCCTTATATGATGGTTTTTGGAAAGTTGGCCAACACAAATGGATTGGGAGATATATCATTGAGTGCTTCCAGAAACTTAGTTGCAAAAGAGAAGTACCAGATCAATTTTACCTTAGGGGCTAAAATCCCGACGAATAATAGCAATTTTAGCACAGTGCGAAACGGCAAAGTCTTGCCATTGCCAAATTATTACCAGTCAAGCCTGGGCACTTATGATTTTATTGGTGGGCTTTCTTTTATTACAAAAAGATGGTTGATAGCGACAGGTTATCAGCAAGCATTGAATTCTAATAATAATCAGTTTCTTTGGGGCCCATGGATTGCAAGTGATCATGCCAATGGAACACAAGATTCACTGATAGCAAAACAATATCCTGTCTGTAAAAAATTACACAGAGGAAAAGATGTAATGTTAAGAGTAGAACGAAATTTTCGTTTAGCAAGGTTTAATGCACATATTGGTTTGTTAGGCATATATAGGCTCAATAAAGATGTTTTTACTAACAAAAAAAATGTAAGACAAGCTCAGGACGGCACCACTGGATTGGCATTAAGTGGGATAGCCGGATTCGGTTATAATTTCTCTGCTCGTTCAAGCATTAAATTTATTTTTGGTGCAAGATTGGTTCAGCGTTACCGGTTGAGTTCTCTTCATGAGTTGTCTCTGGATGGATTGTCCAGAGAGTTTGTTAATACAATTGGTTATGAATTCAGATTTTAAAAAAATTATGAATAAAAAATATTTTTCATCACTACTATTTTCATTTCTTCTTTTTCTGATTTGTTCTGAAGGGTACAGTCAGATAAAAAAAGATACTTTAGAGTCTTTTAAAGTATATAAACAGGCGGATTCCCTTTTTAAGGCCGGAGCTTATAATGAGTCTATTTTAGCATTTAATAAAGCCGCAGAAGGGTATAAAAAATATTCTTTATTGAAGCAGTATATAAATTGTCAATCTAAAGTGACGGATAATTTTTTGCGACAAGGGATGTATGAAGAGGCAAACAATACAGCTCTTAAGGCACTTGGTGTCATATCAGAGAAGAAACTATCAGGGACCGAGTCTGAAGCCATGATGTTAAATCAATTAGGATTTTCTTTTTTAAATAAAGGAAGAAATGATCTGGCGTTAGAAAATTTTAATAAGTCAATTGATATTCTTACGGCACTTAAAAATCCTAATAAGGTTCAACTGGCATTTTGTTACAAAAATCTTGGTATTGCCAACTGGAGTGCGGCCAATAATGAATTAGCACTCGAACATTTACAAAGAGCGCTAAGTCTGTGCAAAGAAATTTTTACAGAAAATAATGCCGAGGTAGCCGATGTGTATAATAATATTGGATTGGTCTATTCTTCCGGCGATCCCGATAAGGCGCTGGAGTATTATATGAAAGCGTTAGAAATTTACGAAAGAGTATATGGGAAAAATCACCCGAATGTAGCGATAACAGAAAATAATATAGCCATCATACAGCGCAAACAGAAAAAGTACCAGGAAGCATTAGATAACTTTCAGAAGGTACTTAATATGTGGGAGTCGATGAATAAAGGACGCCACCCTAACGAGGC
>JANYCO010000576.1 GCA_025360235.1 Cytophagales bacterium | reverse complement strand
ATCAGAACCGTTAATATTTCTCGCGTCATCGAAATTTGAAAATTCATAATTCTTAAATACCTTCTTGTGGATATGCACGGAACCGACATCATTAAAATGAATCATTTCTTCTATAGATGCTGGGCCTTTAAGGGTGTACAGGTCCATACTACTATTTCTGTATGCCTTCCAATTTTCAGAAGTAATTGCGATATCGTCGTATTTAAAAGGGGTCAGAAATTTTCCTTTGATAGTTACAATTCCCAGCAAACTATCTTTCATCGCCATTGCGATTCCATATTCATTAAAATTTTCTATCCTATCAAATTGTGGGGCAAAAATTTGTTTCCCTTCATAATTTATTAATCCAATTTTTTTATTTTTAAGACAACGAATTGCGCTGTCGTTTTCAAATTTAAAGGCGTCGTACTCAATGGGCAAAACTAAGTCGCCATTTGCATTCATCAACCCTCGCTTCTTTACATTAACCAAAACCAATAATGAAGTATTTCCCAACGGTTCGCAAGTTTGAAAATTGGAATAAGGAAATTGCTTTCCGTTGCTAAGCGATAAAATATACTTCTTTGCCGGACTATTCCAGGCTGTAGCAAAGTTATTTGACAACACTGTATAGCCGTTCCATACAAGCGTATCTCCACAGACTATTCCAGAATTTCTATAGATCTGAAATCCATCTTTCATTTTTACTACAGCCACTCCCTTTTCAAATAATGCCTTTTCCCCAGGTACTGGATTTAGCAGATAATGATGAAGGGAGTCAAGCAACCCTACTTTTTTTCCTTGCTTTACTTCAATATATTTTTCTTTTTCATGTACTTCTACCTTAGTGAACCTGTCGGATAATAATTCATTGGTTATAGTATTAAAAACAGAATAAGAATTAGTATCTGTCTTTAGCAAAAGCGTATTTAATTTATTTTCAAAAATAAACAGGTAAGAAAAGTCAGAATAAATTTTCCCATTTTTACCAGCCAAGGCAAATGATCCTTTTTTAAGGGCTACGAATTCTTTATTCACGATGTTGATATCCTCATACCCATCTTTGAAAATAAATGCTCCCGTAGTATCTATCAAATAAAAGAGATTATCTTTTTGAACGGTAGCAATTTGTCCCTCGAAATTTCCAACCTGATCAAAAATAATTGGAATTTTTATTTTTCCCGTATTATCAATAAAACCCCATTTCCCATTTTCTATCACTGGTAGCAGGGAAACCGCCTGTTGCGTTTTCCCTGTCTTCCAGAGCATAAGAAATATTATTATATATAAAAAACGGCACATAGCGTAGGTCTCAAATTACATTTTCAACATTCTACGCAATGCTTCAGAATCAAGTGCGTTAGAAGAGGTTTTCATTTTAAATGTATAGCTCCTGTCTTCTGCAATTTTCTTGTCGTTCAATTTAATAAATTCATTATTAGAAAAGGTAGCTGCTTTTCCGTTTTCTAAAAAGACCACTAAACAATTTCCCCCTTCTTTTGTAAAAGCAAATGATTTCCATTTATCAGCAGGGTATTTTATAACTGTTGCCGCACCACCATACAAATGATAAACTGTAGCATTTTTTAATTCTTCTCCATTCTCAAGTTTAAAATTGACTGCTATACGAGGATTGTTATTGCTCATGACGCGGTCATGGTTGTACCTCCCAAATTCTGCAATGCCAACTGTACGATAAATCATCCTGCGATCAGTATTTTCCTGTTCTTCTTTCGCTATCCTATCTGCATACAATTTTGAATAGGTATCCATTTTTTCCTGGTATGCTTTCATCGCACGATCATACCCTTTACCTGCTATTACCGGAGTAACAGTGGTATTAAAACTTACTTTAGCATCCGATAGCGTTAACTTAAAAAGAGATTTTTCACGGTCTACCAACTCTAATTTTATATCGCTCCAATTTTTTTTGAAAACCCATTTATTGACTTTAGGATCTTCCTTGCTATCTCCGGAAGAGCCCGCATATTGCCACATAAGGCCTTTCATTGAAGTTAATTCTGGATATTCCTTTGTATTTATTTTCATATCAAATACAAAACTGTTTGGATCGTATTTAAGTGGAGAAATAGGCGCTTCAGGAATAGTCGATGAATCCTTTTTTGTCTCAGCGGTGCGATTTGCAATGACACTTTTATCGATATACTTCCAATTATTCGTAAGTGTATCAAAAGCATAAAAATTATAGTTTGAATCCGTAGCCGGAGACAGTATACTAACATTTACTTTCTTATCCGGATGAATAAAAACAGCTTGTCCTGTTGAATCAAAACCATACATCTCAAACATCCCCGCGGTTTGAAGTATTTGCTCAACACCTGCAGAATCATATTCCATAGGAATACCCGACCCCAAAATATCCACTGCATCTTTATATTCTTTGTATTTCAAAGAAACTTTTCCCGTTACAGGTTTTCCTGCAGCATCTACAAAAGCAGCCTTAGGAATTTCCAAAATTGTACCGTTAGGCAGTTTGAAAAAACTCGAGTCGGAAGAATTATTAATGGTTAGCACCTCGAATTTTTGCTCTAAAACGGCCGAAGGAGGAGTAACGGACTTATTAGAAACAGACGTTTCGCTTTTCTTTCCGCAGGAAGCCACTAAAGCAATCAAAGCAAAAGCAGCAAGGTTTTTATACAGGGTTCGATTCATAGTTTTGGTTTTTGGAGTCATAATGCCAACCAATATAAAAAGATACAAGGGGAAAAACTAAGAAATCCCCTTGCAAACCAAGAATTATGCTCTAATCGTTATGTTCACTAATATCTATTTTTTTTCTAAATAGAACACCCATTTTTCTTGCCATATAATAAATAATAGGGAAGATCAATAAAGTAAAGAAAGTTCCTGTAACCAAGCCTCCTATAATAACAACTGCCAAGGGCTTTTGACTTTCAGAACCTATCCCTGAACTAAGTGCTGCCGGCATCAATCCTATAGCAGCCATCATCGCAGTCATAATCACAGCCCTTGTTCTGTTTTTTACCCCAACCTTAATTGCTTGTTCGGGATTTTCTATTATACCTTCTTCATAGTGAAACTCTGAGATAAGAATTACTCCATTTTGTACACATATCCCAAACAAAGCTATAAAGCCAACACCTGCTGATATACCAAAATTAATTCCGGTTATGTGCAATGCCAGAATCCCTCCGATAAGTGCAAATGGTACGTTTAAAAGAACGTATAAAGCATCCTTTACATCTCCAAACATAATGAAGAGCAAAACAAAGATTAGCAATAAACTTAGTGGTACTACCTGACCTAAACGTTTTGAAGCCCGTACCTGATTTTCAAACTCTCCTGCCCAACCAATTTTGTAACCGTCGGGAAGTTTTACATTTTTTTCTACGTTATTTTGGGCTTCATCTATTGTGCTACCAAGATCGCGCTCACGAACAGAAAATTTAACACCAATAAAACGTTTTGTATTATCTCTGTATATAAAGGCTGGACCAGTTGTACTTTCTATATGCGCTATTTCTTTTAGAGGAATCTTCGTTCCCTTAATTGTTGGAATCATCAACATCATAATATCTTTTTCATTCTTACGGTATTCTTTATCGTAACGAACACGGATATCAAATTTCCTTTCTCCTTCGTACTTTGTTGTAACCGTTTTACCACCAATCGACATTTCAATTACCGCTTGTGCATCAGCCTTCGTTACACCATATATTGCCATGCGCTCTTCATCTAATTGCACGCTCATTTCGGGTTGACCTAAGTTTCTTAAAATTCCGACATCCTTTACCCCATCTACATTTTTAATCTGTTCAATAACCTTGTTCGCGATTTCATCCAACACTGCGAGATCATCTCCATATATCTTCACCGCATTCGAAGCATTCATCCCTGCCACTGCCTCTGCCACGTTGTCTATGATTGGCTGCGAATAATTATAATTAATGCCTTGATAATTTTTTAATTTTTTATCCATTTCTTCGACAAGACCATCCATCGTTATTTTGCGCTCCCAGGTTTCTTTTGGTTTGAGATTTACTTGCATCTGAACATAGTAAAAACCACTTGGAACAGTACCATCATTGCTTCTTCCTACCTGAGACAATACTCCTTTCACCTCAGGAAAAGTTTGAAGTTCTTTCCTAAGTACAGTAACCATTTTCACGGTTTCATTCAGAG
>JANYCO010000550.1 GCA_025360235.1 Cytophagales bacterium | reverse complement strand
ATTAAGCGGATGCGCGAGAATAAGTTGTAAAACAATCTATATAGAATTACCACCCATGCCAGTAGCTGGCCCCAAGGTAGCTGATGAGCTTGAAAAGCTGTGCGAACCATGGGATTCATGTTACAATTTGAATAATTGGCTTAATGAATTATACTTATTTAAGCTACAGTATGAGATATATAAAAATAATATATAAAACTATATATCTAACAATTAAATTATGTTAATATTCATAATAGAACTAATTTAATTGTATTATATATTATGAAATTTTTACCAAGCGGAACGTGGGGACACAGCGATTGCACAGAAGACCGCATATCTAACATCAATTATAAAATACAAATAAGAGAAGATGATTACAGCAATCAATCATTTAAAAACCTTACGCTTTATAATTCTAATATACATAGAAGTAATTTTAATGAGTCAGGTCATATAAATACTATATTTAATCATGTTGCCCTATGCCATAGTACCTTTAATTCTATAGTAGCACCTTTTATTAGATTTAATTATTGTACTTTTGATTATGCTGATTTCTCTGGAAGCAATCTATATGGGGCAAACTTCGATCTATCTAGATTTGAAAGAGTAAATTTCACTAATTGTGATTTAACAAAAGCTTCTTTTATCAAAGTTCAATTTCATATTGTTGATTTTACTAATGCTAATTTAAGTGACTCTGTGTTTTCAAGCGTAGATCCAATAACACCATATAATTCTTTTACTAATGCTAATTTTAATGGTGCCAATTTAATTGGATCAAACATATTAAAAGAATTTCCAGGTATGTATGGAAATCGTATAGAAGATGCAAAATTTAGTGAAGATGATTTGATTACGTTAATTGATCGTATGGAAATATCATATAAAAACACAAAATGTATAATGTCAGGACCAGATGGAATAGTTCAACTTCCACATATTGATCAAAGAAATTTAGATTTAATAGATAAATTTAAAAATCAATTAGAATCATTTACAAATCCACATGTTGAAGAAATAGAATATACAGGTGCTGTAATCGATATCGAAGAATATTTCGACTAACTAAAAACACTCAGTAGGCATATGCCTACTGAGGTGGCACTGTCTGCCCAGGAGGTAGAATTTTATAAGTAGCCAGAGGGTTATTTTGAAGATTAATTATAGCCTGTGGGAATTCATCAACAAAAATATCATTATTTGTTGATGAATTAGGATGCCTATAATCACCACCAGTTATGGTAACAGGGCCTCTAAGTGTTAGCGCATACACGGCATTAGTAGTTGTGTTTCTCATTGTACAAGTAGTTAAGAATCCGCTACCAGTACCACTAACATTAAAATATCCTAATAAAGGTTCATTACTAGAAGTGGTGATTGACACATTGGTGAAATTAAAGTTTTTAGTTAAATATATTAAACCAGATCCACCGTTTATTCTATTGACATTACCAAAGTTAATATTTGTAAGAGTTACATCTCCATCTGATTGTAAAATATAACCATTACCACCTTGCTTCATAACAACAACACCAGTGGTATATTTAAAGCTACCCCTATTTCTGTTAACACCACTAGCCCCACTATTACTGGCAAAGAATAATACATTAAAATTATTTACATTAACATTTTCAAATACAATAGGAGGGGCTGAATCCAAACCATCGTTTAAATCAGCTGTTACGCAATACGTAACACCATTACCAATATAATTAGAAGTTATTTCAGCATCTTTAACTATCGCATAACCATTTCCAGCACCTCTATATATAAACGAAGTGGTAGCTCCCATAATAAATTTACCTGTAAAGCTAATTGCTCCATTAAAAATTCTTACAGAATCATCAAAAACATTTCCATTTGTGTCACTTTGTATAGTTATCCATGGTGTTAAACTTTGTATAAATAAACCACCAGTATGAACAAAATTAGGAGCAAGCTGAATAGTAACAAATCTATTCCCCCCGTTCTCACCATAACTTTCTATAAGCTGAGCAATACCATCAGCAATTGTTGTTATCGGCAACCCAGGGCCAACATTAATAGTTTCTTTATTTTCAGGTGGTATAATTGGGTCCTGGGGATCAATCGGTGGAGCTGGTAAATCAATAGTAGCAAATACATTCTTTATAAAGTTAGTCCCATTATAAATAGCCATTACTGTCTCATTCATAGCCAAATTAAATGGGATATTGTCACCAACTTGATCAGTTAGATTCTTTATACCAAGACCATCAATATTTAATAATACAGCACCTTTACTTGCTACATCCGTAGTAAAT
>JANYCO010000543.1 GCA_025360235.1 Cytophagales bacterium | reverse complement strand
AGAATTTTTCCGATCAGGCTGAAAAAGACAAATCGGATACTAATGTAATTAAAATCTGTTATGCACTTTCCATTGCTATCAATCATGATCATCAAATAATGGTTATCCCTGAAGTATACGAAGATGTAAACAGAGAAATCGTAAAAACAATATTAAATGAAAAAGTTCTTCAAATAGATGCCAACTCTTTCCTTTCCCGTCTTCTCGTACAAACCTCTCTATTCAATGGTCTGGTGGGTGTATACGAAACATTGTTTTCTTTTGAAGGTTCTGAAATTTATTTTATCAAAAATACAGCGGGCAAAATTAAGTTTGGTGAAATATCCTATCATCTCGCTGATGGAGTTGTAATTGGATATAAATGTCCAATCAAAGGACTGGTAATAAATCCTAGCCCTGACGACGAATTGAATGAAACACAACGACTGATAATTGTAATGACAGATGCTTCCAAATATGCCTTCCAAAAAAATCGTATTCAGGAACCTATAGCATTAAAATATGTAGCGAAAAACGTAAGTCCGCTATTGACCTCCATTTTAGTAGTAGGCTGGAACAATCAAACAGGAGAAATCATTTCAGAATACGACAAATACATAACTCCAAACTCCAAATTTAAACTTATCGCTTCAGCGAATGGGGCACCTGAGGAAGAAGAATTCGAAACCTTGAAAAAATCCCTTTCTTCAAAACTGGAAATGGATACAGTAAAAGTGCTGGACGAAAAATACCTGAAACAATTAGACCTCTCCTCCTTCGACATGGTGGTAGTGCTTACTGCTCCTACAGAAGCCGACAGCACCGATGCCGTAGATTCGGCCAACATAAAATTACTTTTATTAATAAAGAAATTATTTGCATCAGAACCTTCCAAGAAAAAACCTCTTGTCGTTTCAGAAGTATTGGACACTTCCAATCTTGAACTCTTCAATCATATTGGAATAAGCGATTTCTTATTGAGCAATCGTTTAATTTCTATTTTCCTTACCCAGCTATCCAAGCAGCCTGAGTTGATTGAGGTATACGACCGTCTGCTTTCTAAAGATGGTGCTGAAATCTATATCAAACCTTTCTCCAACTATATGGACAACCCTAATGGCGAATATACATTTGCGGATCTGATTGCGCTTGGCCAACAATGCAACGACATTGTGATTGGCTACAAACAAGTATTGGCTGCTCCAAAAGAGAATGGAAGAAATTATGAAATCACATTGAACCCTCCTAAAAATCAGAAATTCAAATTAACTGACAGAGACTTCCTGGTTGTAGTCTCTGATGAAAGCTAAATCAATTACGAATTGTGGTAGAATCGTAATTCGTAAATTTTAATTCGTAATTGTTAGAACCAAGGTTGGTTAATTAAACCAAGGTAATGTGTTTCTGATGATGAGGAAGCGCTAAGAATTGACTTTAATTTTTCTCCTACAGAAGGGTATAAATTCAATTGATCGAGCCGTTCTATGTCTATCCATACTACTTCTTGGGCGGAAGTATGTTCGTTATTGATTATTGGTTTAGCTTCACTTAAAATACTGCCCTCAAAAAGGCAATGCATTGTTGATCTTACTTTACTGAGATCAACTACTTGGGCGGAAAGGATAAGTCTTTTTACTTCTATGGGAAGGTTCAGTTCTTCCTCAAGCTCTCTTACCAGTGTTTCTTCCAGTGTTTCCAAATGTTCTACATTTCCACCTGGAAACTGATACACATCTTTCCCTGAATAAGAATAACGCAGAAGCATTATTTTATTTTTTTCTATTAAAACAACTGCAGGTCTTAGTCTCATAGAATTATAAAGATTTCATCAATGCATATGCCAACAACAACCATCCTGCAATCATAAAAAGCCCTCCAATGGGAGTGATTGCTCCCAACCATTTTATATTAGTAATACACAATATATAAAGAGAGCCTGAAAAGATGATTGTTCCTACAATAAAAGAGATCCCGGCATAGTCGAGCAATTTATGTTGGACTTTGAATAAAATGAGTCCAGTCATAAGTAAGGCAATTGCATGGTAAAATTGGTATTTAACGGCGGTTTCGAATACGTCAGTTCTATTATTTATTGTAAGTATGGATTTCAGGGCATGAGCCCCAAATGCGCCAATCATTACAGAAAGAGCTCCCAATAAAGAGCCTGTTATTAAAAATATTTTTTGCATCTTAATCTGAACCTGTATTTTAGGTAAAGTTACATTATTTTTTGACTTGAGTTTTACAGACTAACTTCTATTTATTCATGAAATTAATGTTGTAACAGCATTTCTTAAAGAAAAAATAATAATTTATGAATCAACGATTTAATAATAATGATTATTGCAATTTTTACATTATTAGCATTT
>JANYCO010000533.1 GCA_025360235.1 Cytophagales bacterium | reverse complement strand
GCAATTCCTGTTCGATTTTAAAACATTCAGGAATTGCGCAAGCAAATGAAAATTCCGGTAATGCACGATGATCAACATGGGACAGCGATCATTTCAGGCGCAGCGTTGCTCAATGCGTTGGAGTTGGCGAAGAAAAAAATTACAGAAGTTAAATTTGTTGTGAGTGGTGCCGGAGCTGCTGCCGTTTCTTGTACACGCATGTATACGTTGTTGGGCGCAAAAAAAGAAAATATCGTAATGCTCGACAAGGCAGGACCATTAAATAAAAGTCGGACCGACCTTGATCCGGTACAAATGGAATTTGCTACAGATCGTACAATAAAAAATCTTGCAGAGGCAATGGTAGGAGCAGATGTTTTCATTGGCCTTTCAGCAGGAAACCTTGTTTCGCAGGAAATGATAAAAAGTATGGCAGCAAATCCTATTGTTTTCGCGTTGGCCAACCCTACTCCGGAAATAGATTATAATCTTGCCGTTGAGGCAAGACCAGATATACTTATGGCTACGGGTCGTTCTGACCATCCCAACCAGGTAAATAATGTGCTTGGATTCCCCTATATTTTCAGAGGAGCACTGGATGTAAGGGCAACGGAAATAAATGAAACCATGAAACTGGCTGCTGTAAAAGCGTTGGCCGAGCTTACCAAAGAACCTGTGCCCGATATTGTAAATAAGGCTTATGGCGATGATACAATATCGTTTGGTCGGGATTATTTTATTCCAAAACCATTAGATCCAAGATTGATTACTACGCTATCTCCTGCAATTGCAAAAGCGGCAATGGAATCGGGCGTAGCAAAAATTCAGATTACAGATTGGGAGGCTTATACACTTCAGTTGCAACAGCGATTAGGCATTGATCATCGTCTAATGTCAAGAGTGATTGCCAGAGCAAAACAAAATCCAAAAAGAGTTGTATTTGCCGAAGCAGAACATTACAAAATCCTGAAGGCTGCGCAGATCCTGGTAGATGAGGGGATTGCCACACCTGTTCTGTTGGGCAATAAAGAAAAAATACAGGCAATAATAAAAGAGAATGGATTGTCGGATCTGGATAAAGTCGAAATAATAGAACCTTATCTGGCACGTGAAAAAAGAATTGAGTATGGAGAACTTTTATACCAGAAACGTTACCGTAAAGGGCTTGAAAAAGAAGACGGACGCAAACTCATGCGTGATAAGAATTATTTTGGTGCGATGATGGTAGAAACGGGAGAAGCCGATGCGTTAATCTCCGGACTTACTACAGACTATGCTACTACCATTCGCCCGGCCTTGCAAGTGATTGGTGTGGCAGATGGCGTAAACCGTGTGGCGGGAATGTATATTTTGATTAGCAAAAAAGGAACTTACTTCTTTTCTGATACTACTGTTAATGTAAACCCCAATGCAGAAGAACTGGTAGAGATTATTGGGCTTACGGCAGACATGGTCCGCTTCTTTGACTCAGAGCCACGTATAGCGTTGATGTCGTATTCAAATTTTGGATCAAGCAAAGGAGAAACACCGGATAAAATGGCGCTTGTGCGCAAACTTGCCAAAAAGAAATACCCCGATTTGAAAATTGAAGGAGAAATGCAGGCGAATATTGCTGTGAACAAAGAATTACAAAAAGAAAACTATCCTTTCAGCGAACTTGCCGAAGAAGGAGCAAATACATTAATATTCCCAGGATTAGCTTCCGGAAATATTTCATACAAGTTGCTTCAGGAAGTGGGAAACAATGAGGCTATTGGGCCAATTCTTATGGGTATGCGTAAGCCTGTACATGTACTGCAAATGGGGAGTTCGGTAAGAGAGATTGTGAATATGGTAGCTATTGCAGTGGTAGAGGCCCAGAAATTGGCAATGAAGAATTAATGTTAGGAATCTGTATTGTTACAGTTGTAAATTTTCTCATTTCAGAATTGATCTGAATATTACCTTTTAATTTTAAAAGAGTTTCTTTTACTATATATAATCCAAGTCCTGACCCACTATTATTTTCTGATGCACGATAGAACATATTAAATACTTTGTTCAAGTGTTCGTGAGGGATACCAGTGCCGTTGTCTGTAATAGTAATATCAGCAAGTTGTTCATTACTATTTATTGTAATATCAATTATGCATTCTGGTTTAGAACTATCCATATACCGAATACAATTGGAAATCAGATTGCTGAATATGATGTTGATTCGGGTAGTGTCGCCATAAAATTTTACGTTCTGGTGTATGGTGATATTGATTTTTATCGGAACTTCTTTTTCAAGAAAGTTGAGTTGTTCAAATACACCCTCTATCATCTCCTTAAAATCGATTTCCTTCATTTCGATTTCCATTCTTGCATTTCTGGAAATGTTGAGAATATCTACAATATAAGAATCGAGTTTTTTTATAGATTTCTCCTGAAGGCTGTAAAAATTTCTTATGGCTTTAATATCTGTTTCTTTTTTAGTTACTTCGATCAGTCCAAGTAAAGAGGTTAGGGGCGCTCTCATATCATGGGAAGCTTTGTAAACGAAACTATCTAATTCATTATTGATTTTTTTTAAATTCTCATTTCTGATAAGTAAAGTATGATTTAGCCGCTCTAATTTTTTTTCGGAGTCTCGGTTTACTTTTATTAGATAATACATGTAAAAGCAAATCATAATTAAACTAACTGAAAAACTAAGTAGGTAGTTTATATACAACAAGGATGAATCAGAATTGGCATAAAGAAGAAAAGAGTATCCTGTATACTCAAGGAAAATTATGGAGAATGAAATGGCAATCAGGCAGGCTAAAATAAAATATTTTTCTTTTAGCGAAAAAAATAAAAATATTCCTCCAAGGGTAGGAAACCAAAGAAATTCATTGCCGGCATACCTGCCATCTCTGGAGCCATTTATTATTAGGGTAAAGCAGGTGTAAAGAATTACTGTCAGTTTTCCTTGGTTAATTTTTCCTTTTGAAATAAGATAAAGTGCTAAAATAAAAGCAGCAGTTGTGCTCAAATCCTGAAACATACTGTTATAGTGCCCATGAAAAAAGTCGACAACCGAAAACAACAGGGTTGCAACGATAGCCAGCAATGTAATCTGGATCGTAAGTAAAACCCTTTTGTATTCGTAACGAAGGTCTCTTGAAAGAGTCAGGTGTTTCCTTAGCCGTAAAATTAATTTTTCAAATATTTTTCTCATAAAATAATCGGACGAGGTGGTTGTCCGACGAAATCACAATGTACTATCCCGTATTCAAGGAGTAAGATACTTAATTATATGCTCGAAATCAACTTTCGATATAGTGTCAATCATTATAGGTTGCAATTTCAAAACAAAAAAACATACAATTACAAAAAGTAAACGAATTAAAGTCAAGACAAGTTACTCCGCATAAAACACCCGCTTCACTCGCTCTCCAATACCGGTTAAAAGCTCATAAGGAATCGTGTCTATTTTTTTAGAGAGATCAATGATGGATGGATTATCTCCAAAGACAATTACTTCATCGCCTTCTGATGCTGATACTCCTGTTATATCCACCATGCACATGTCCATGCACACATTACCAATGATTGGACAAAGTTTCCCTCGGATAAGAACTTTTCCTATGCCATTCCCGAAACCACGATCGTAACCATCTGCATACCCAATCGCAATAGTGGCAATAGTAGTAGGTTTTTCCGCAAGTCCTTTTCGGCTATAACCTACACTTTCTCCCACTTCTACCTTTTTGATCTGGGAAATAATTGTTTTTAAAGTGCCCACTGTTTGTAGTTCAGATTGACGAAGACCGTTAGCTTCTACACCATACAATCCGATACCGAGTCGTACCATGCCCATCTGCGCTTCCGGGAAACGCACAATACCCGCAGAGTTGAGCACATGTCGAATTGTTTGGTAGCCGATTTTTTTTTCAATCGCATCAGTCATAAGATTGAATTTTGATAACTGGCCAAAAGTAAAATCATTATGCACTTCTTCATCGGCTGCAGCAAGATGTGTAAAGATACTGGCGATTTTTAGGGATGGGATAGAAGCGATTTTTTTAAGCAATTCAGTTAAGTCGACTTCTTCAAAGCCTAATCTTCGCATTCCTGTGTCGAGCTTAAGATGTATAGTGGCAGAAGATTTAGTTTCTTCGAGATACTGCAGGAATTCGTTTAGAATTTTAAAACTGTAAATTTCAGGTTCCAGTTGGTACTGTATTATTTTGTCAAATGCCTGATAGGTTGGATTCATCACCATAATGGGTAGTACGATGCCATTGTCTCTCAGCGCAACACCTTCATCGGCATAAGCCACAGCCAGATAGTCGGTGCGGTGAAATTGTAAAAGATTTGCCACTTCAAAACTTCCGCTACCGTAGGCAAATGCTTTTACCATTGCCATGATTTTTGTACCAGAATTTAACTGCGATCTGTAAAAATTCAAATTATGGGCCAGTGCATCCAGATTTATTTCCAGAACTGTACCATGCATTTTTTGTTGGAGTAACCGAACTATTTTTTCAAAAGCAAAAACTCTGGCTCCTTTTATGAGTATAATTTCATTGGTAAACTCTTTTGTATTTAACCGATTGATAAATTCATCAGTGCTGGAATAAAAGAAAGTCGGTATTTTTTTAAAAAGTAATTTATGTTTTTCAATTTCGCTCCCAATGCCGATTATTTTTGAAACTCCTTTTTCAAAAAGTATTTCCGCTATTTGTTGGTAGAGCTTTTTTTCCTCAACCCCTGACTCTAGAAGATCAGAGAGAATGATTGTTTTTTTGTTGCGTTGTTTTTGTTGATCGAGAAAATTAATAGCCATGGTTAGGCCCGCAAGGTCGTTGTTGTAAGTATCGTCAATAATATAACAGCCGTTTACCCCTTCTTTTAACTCCAACCTCATTGCCACATGGTGAAGTGTATTGATCCTGGCTTGTATTTCGGGAATCGAAATTTTGAAATACAAAAGCACAGCAATACAGTGAAGAATATTTTCAATAGAACCATCGTCTGTAAA
>JANYCO010000489.1 GCA_025360235.1 Cytophagales bacterium | reverse complement strand
CTTAAATACAATACCTATTGGAATCAGGCCACTTCTGAAAATGGATCTAAGTGGGGGTCAGTTGAAGGGTCTCAGGGGTCTTATAATTTTACTACCTCAGATGTTGCTTACAACTGGGCAAAAAATAATAACGGTCTATTTAAATACCACAATTTTGTCTGGGGATCTCAGACTCCTGGCTGGGTATCTGGCGCAAGTACTGCTACATTGACTACCGCAGTTCAAAATTACATCAAAGCTTGCTCTACTCATTACACTCCTATGGGTGGAATAAAAATGATTGATGTGGTAAATGAACCAGTCAATACTGCTTTATCGGCGAATTATAAAGCAGCACTGACAGCGGGCTATCAAGCCGAACCAGCTAATGCCGGTGATAAAAATAATCAGTACGGGTGGATAATATGGTCATATCAACTTGCCCGAAAATATTTCCCCAATGCTACTTTACTGATTAATGAATATAATGTTGAAATGAACTGGAATAATTGCAGAGCTCCTTATATAGATATGGTAAATGCACTCAAAAATGCTCCAAACCTTACCGATGGACAGAAAAATCTTATTGATGGAGTTGGTCTTCAATGCCACGGTATTGAGAGTTTGACTGCTGCTAATTTTAAAGCTTGTATAGATGAAATTTGGACTAAAACTGGCGTGCCTGTATATATCACCGAATTTGACACACCTGCTAGTCCGAATGAAGCTAAACAGCAATCAGTATACTCTAGCCTAATACCGGTAGCATGGGAGCATGCTCATGTAAATGGGATTACTCTTTGGGGTTATGTTCAGGGGACTACATGGATCAATGGCAATGGGGTACAAGGAGCTGGTGGTACCGATTCAGGAATCATGTATGCTGATGGAACTGAACGTCCTGCTTTAACATGGTTAAAGCAATATATGGCAGGAAGACCTGATGTAGCGGGATGTGGAACAAACGTAGCTCCGACTGTAAGTATTACTTCACCAACCAATAACGCTACCTTCGTATCACCTGCCAGTATTACTATTAATGCTACAGCAGCAGACGCCGATGGAACTGTTTCCAGTGTTCAGTTCTTTAATGGAACTACTTCACTTGGTACTGATGCAACTTCCCCTTACAGTTTTTCCTGGACAGGCGTAGCAGCAGGTACTTATAGTATTACAGCTAAAGCAACCGATAACAGTGGCGCTGTTACAACTTCTACTGTTATTAGTATTACAGTTACTGCTCCCGCTAATATTGCACCAACGGTAAGTATCACCTCTCCGGCAAATAACGCCACCTTCGTTGCACCTGCTAGTATTACTATTTCTGCTACTGCAGCCGATGTTGATGGAATTGTTTCCGGTGTTCAGTTCTTTAATGGAACTACGTTACTTGGTACTGATGCTACTTCTCCTTACAGTTTTGCATGGACAGGCGTAGCAGCAGGTACTTATAGTATTACCGCTAAAGCAACCGATAACAGTGGTGCTGTTACAACTTCTTCTATTGTTAGTATTACAGTCACTGCTCCAGCTAATATTTTACCAACGGTAAGTATCACTGCTCCTGCAAACAATGCTTCGTTCACCGCACCGGCAAGTATTACCATCTCTGCTACAGCAGCAGATGCTGATGGAACTGTAAGCAGTGTTCAATTCTTCAACGGAACTACTTTACTGGGATCTGATGGAACTTCTCCTTACAGTTTTTCTTGGACTGGTGTAGTGGCAGGTACTTATTCTATTACCGCTAAAGCGACTGATAACGGTGGTGCTGTCACAACTTCTGCTTCTGTTACAGTAGTAGTCAATCCGGTTGTTGTTGCTCAAACTCCTTTCAGCGGCACTCCTGCGGTTATTCCAGGAACCATACAAGCAGAAGAATATGACTTAGGTGGTGAAGGAATTGCTTTTCACGAAACGACCACTGGTAACTCCGGAAATTCAACGTTGCGAAGCCCTGATCCTGTAGATATGGAAACTACCACAGATGGTGGAGGCGGAATTAATGTAGGTTGGATCGTTGCCGGCGAATGGTTGGAATATACAGTCAATGTAACAGTTGCTGGTACCTATAGCCTTGATGTAAGAGTAGGAGCAACTGCAGCTGAAACTTTCCATATAGAAATGGATGGTGTGAATATATCCGGAACGATTACAGTTCCAAATACCGGTGCTTTCCAGACATTCCAAACCGTTACGATAAATAATATAAA
>JANYCO010000487.1 GCA_025360235.1 Cytophagales bacterium | reverse complement strand
GCCCTAATCAAGGAGTTGATTTGCTTGCTGCCAATGCCCGTGGAGAAGTTCGGAAAGCAGTCGAAAGGGGCATATCGGACATTACAGCCGGACCAATAACAGATCCAATATTTGGATTATCTGGACTTGCTTCTTTTGGATTACAATTTTATTTACACGAAATTGTTGGACTGAGCGGACCTATCGTCCCATTATACTCTTTTTTTGCGGGTGTTACAGGACTGATTGGTGGTTTAATTGCCGAAATTGCCGATGACCTTTCTGGAATAATATTTGCCACGGCTAATATTTTCGGTGGCACAACAATCTTGGGCATACCTAGCTCTTCCGGATCTGTTGGGCAGTTTGGAGCATCGCTTATTCCGGGTATTGCATTAAGCACGTACTCTGGCTTAGTTACTCTTACTGCCGGCTCTACCGGTTCACCCTCAGTAATAGATCAAACTCCCGGCAGTACATTTTTAACAACCTTAAACACACATTCGTCAACTACACCACGAGCCGGTATGTATGGCAGTGCCAATCATCAATCACTGGGACGAATTATCACTTCTAAACTTGGTGCTGTTGTCAATCCATCTGCTGCACCCGTTGAGCTTCTACCGCCATTTTTAGCTACACCTCTGAATGCACTTTTCCAACCCATATTACCTGCGGGAGTAAAAGTTTCAGAAATCGCACCAAAACAACCAATTTTTCGAGGTTTTGTGGGGGATGTACCAGAAAACCAATTGCTCAATGAACCAAATGATGATCATTTTGTTTTTCATATCAATGGTCTCCGCAATCTGTATTATGGCAATGAGTGGAGTTCATACGCACTTGCAGCTTCTGGACCGCTCTTCCTTTTTAGCGGTGCATGGTATCTGCTCCCTCTAAGCATTAATGCTGCCTTTGCTGCCGGAGAATGGCGTAGGGGCGGGCAGTTTTTTGATTATGTGTTACAGAATGACTACGCACACCTTATCGGCTCAGAACGCACCGAGACGCGCACCTACAAGGTCTTGGATGTCGCATATCAATGTCCTTGCTGCCGTGAACTGCTCGCCGAGCCAACCGGACAGGATTGTATCGTGGTCGAACGCGAGGTAGATAGAGAATTTACTTACTCTATCAGCGTCGGAAATGACGGCTTCTTGAGTGAGAATACACAGAAGATTCCGCTCAGACCAGGAGCAAATCCTCTTTTTGAAAATAATTTCAAAGCAGGTAACCGCTCAAGTTGCAATCATTTTACTGAGGGGAATCATCCAGAAATTTTCGATAGACTTCAACAACTCTTTTCCACACCTGGTTCACCTTTTATTATTCCTAATTAAAATGGAGTGAGTGATGAAACGTTTTTTCCTTTTTTTATTCTTACTTGTCAGCACTATCAGCTGTTCTTGTAGTCCAGTAACAAGTTCTGATGGCTCAGATTTTATTTGGCGTGTACCCCTATTTAGCGGACAGCTTATTACACTAGTATTACGACCAATGGTCTATAACAAAAATGTTCTCTTCGTTGGTGATAAAAGCGGTAAGACTACTCTATTGATGGTTGATATAAGTACTGGGCAAAGTATCTGGGAATGGTCAGATTTCTTTCTCTCTCGAGAAAACATTCTGCCAAGTGAACAATATTTGTATGGAGATAACTATTCCTTACAAACAAAAAATGGTTTATATGGTATCAACTTAACAACTGGTAAAACGATATATAAAACCATGATTCGCCAGGGTGGTAGTGATGATGTAAGGGGTATCGGGAAAGTATTTTTTTCGGCGATTAATGCAGCAACGATTATACAGGGAGATATGGAAACTGGGAAGATTATACCAATTTATTCTTTTCCCTCAGAAAATGGATTTAATATCTATGCTCAATCACCAGTGCCTATAATTATTCAAAATATTGATACTTTGCTTATCGTAAGTTGGTTAAAGTTTAATATATCCAATTCAAATGCGTTCTCTCGTTTAGCACTTTTCAATTTGACTAAACACGAATTTGTATATGATACTGCGCGTCCGTCGGAATTAGGCTCGGGCGGATTACCTGTTGTTTACAATAATAAAGTTTACCAAGATATAGGACACTCACTTGTCTGCAATGAATTGTTCACAGGTCGTCAAATATGGCGTAAAGACTTTACAAATAGTTTTTTGTTTTCTGGCTATACGATTGCCGAGGGAAAATTTTTTGCTGCTAATGAGGATCTGAATTTTTATACTCTTGATGCTGAAACTGGACAAGAAATTTGGCGAAAGGATGGTATTGTCGGCGGCACGAGAACACCCTTTTTTATGAATGGTGTGATATATTTTATAAGTGGTAATGATGGCTTATTATGGGCGATAAATGCCAGCTCTGGAAATATTATTTGGAAAAAGTCTGCTCCTGACAACACCTATTTTTATGGACGAGTTGGTGGTGCAAATGGAAAAATCTTTGTGAATAGTCGTCAACATGGATATTGTTATAAATCTGCACAGTAGTTATTCCCTTACATGGTCTCCAGACATTCTTTGAGGATAATTTTAAGGCAAATGGTGCGAATCATTTTACTGAAGGAAATCATCCTGATGTGTATAATAGACTCCAGCGCTTGTTTAATACACCGGATATTCGCAACCCCTTTTTCATCCCGTAGATATGAAAAGAATTTTTGCAATAGTAATAATCATTTTCTCAACAACCTGCATAGGTTCTTGTCGGAACTTGATTTCCCAAATCAATGAGAATGTGCCGTTATGGACAATTCCTATAACAAGTGGAGGATTGATTTTTGCGAGCGTACCTGTTTATTTACATGAGGAGGATCTTATAGTTGCAGGTGATAATAGAGGTGAGACTGTTTTGTATATTCTTGATAAAGAAGATGGAGTAAAAAAGTGGGAGTGGTTGGATTGGGTACGCAAAGGCGAAAGTGCCTTCGCACTCAAAATGTACGCCTACAAAAATACACTTGCATTTCAAACTATTAACGGTGTTTACATTGTTGATTTCAGTACCAGAAAAACAATCAATAAATTTCCCATTCGTTCAGGCGGACAAAGTATTACGGGTATTGGAGAAACATTTTTCTTTCAATCTGGTTTACTTACTATTGTAAGAGGCAATATTACAACCGGGCAAATTATTGATAGTATTAGTTTTAATTCTACTCCAGAATATAGAAGCGGTATTTATACTCCTACACCCTTTATAGCGGCAAATGGAGATATAATGATAGTAACTGCTTTCACTCAAATTAAGAATACAAATATTGACAGTGGAAAATCCTCGCTTATTCTGTATAATCTTACAAAGCAACAGACCATTTACAGTATTGAACAACAAGATATTAGCCTTATTGGATTGCCTGTCGTTCTCAATAATCGCATCTATTCGTCGTTTGGGACTGTAATTCAGTGTAACGACCTGTGGAGTGGAAAACTTCTTTGGCGTACACCTTTCACAAGTGGATTTCTCTTTTCTGGTGTTACCGTTGCTGACGGTAAAGTCTTTGGGGCGTGTGAAGATACCAACCTCTATGCCTTAGATGCTGAAACTGGTCGAATTCTTTGGAAACAACCCATCGCCGGAACTACTCAGCAACCTTTCTTTATGAATGGTGTTGTTTATATTGCTTCCGGTGGAGATGGCAAACTATATGCCGTTGATGCTACCACTGGACAGATTATCTGGGCAAAAGAATGTCCCGAACGGGCACAAAACAATAGTGTATTCTTTTTTGGATGGGTTACCGGAGCAAACGGCAAAATCTATGTTCAAAGCTATAAATCTGCCTATTGCTACAAAGCCGCTCGCTAACATGATGCTTTTCCAAACCATCTATTCCTACCTCATCGGTGCCACGCGCACGGTCAGCACCACCAAGCGCATCACTATCAGCTATTATTCCTGTCCCGCCTCGCCAGGTGTCCACTTCAATTTTCCGCCGTCCGATGATTGTATTTATGTCTCTGAGGAAGTGGATAGAGTCTTTGAATACACCGTCAGTGCCGGAGATGATGGGTTTATTGCGCAGCAAGACCAGCAGATACCGCTCAGGACAGGAGTAGATGTTAATCCACAGTTTGAGAATAACTTTAGAGCAGGGCTTAACTCAAGTTGTAATCACTTCACCGAAGGAAATCACCCGGAAGTAAATATACACTTGAGAAGATTGTTGCTCACTTCAGGTTCACCATTTTTTATTCCATAAAAAAGGAAAACCAAATGAAGATATATATCAAAAATCTCTTGGTTGTTATTGCTTTCAGCATACACTCATTTACTACAATGTCTTGTGACTTATTAGTTGGTGGTAATCAAAGTAATGATAAACCTCTTTGGCAAACCTCAATTAGTGATGGTAGCCTGACCTTCGCTTCTTTACCGGTTTCGGAAACTGATTTTGGAGTTATTCTCGCAGGACAGAAAAGTAACAGACAGTCAATTAAATGTATTGATAAAAAAACGGGACAGTCTTTATGGGAATGGGCTGATTATTTCCAGAACCAAACTAATATCAATATTGACGGACTCCATATCTATCAAAATACTCTTACAGCATACAATATTGGCAGTATTTATGCTATTGACTTATTAACAGGAAAATCCGTCTGGAGATTAGCAAATCGAGGCAGTGGTATTGCTGGTTTGTCAGGTATAGGCAAGACTTTTTTTTATGCAAATGATACAACTATTGAACAAGGTACTATGAATGATGGGAATACAAGTATTATTTTTTCTATCGGCACCAGTTTGGGATATCGTAATATTGTTGATGCTCCATCATCATTTCTTGCACAAAATGGTGATACTATGCTTGTAACAACACGAGGAGGATTACGACTTAGTGACGCAACTACAATACCTACATCACTCATTCTTTACAATCTTTCGCAAAGAAGGATAGTTTATGACTCTTTGCAAGAAAAAAACTCAAACGCCGGGCTTCCGATAATTATCGGTGATAAAATCTATCTGGCATTAGGAGCAACAATTCAATGCAATGATTTATGGACAGGCAAGTTGCTTTGGCAACGAACATTTGATAAGGGTGGATTTCTCTATAATGGCTGGACAGTCTCAGACAATAAAATATTTGC
>JANYCO010000470.1 GCA_025360235.1 Cytophagales bacterium | reverse complement strand
TTCAGAATAGGATTGAACTATCAGAAAAAAGGTTAGAGTTGCTTCGCTCAGGCAAAAAAGCTGAACCAGTAATTGGCAAACTTGTTTGTTCCTGCAATAGTGTAGGGGAAGGTAATATCATTGGAAAAATCACCGAGGGTTGTGTTGACTTCAAAGAACTTTGTAAACTTACAGGAGCTGGCATGGGCTGTGGAAGCTGCCGACCTGAAGTAAAAGAAATATTGGATAAACAATTAATTACGGTTTAAGATGGCTAAAAAATCTTTCGTAAAAATAAATATCCGTGGTGGAATAATATCTTCCGGTGACTTGGGCAATATTGTAAACATTGCAAAAAAAGTTAACGTAGATACCGTGGAATTAGGCGAAAGACAAAATATCTATTTCTACATTGACAAAGAAAAAAGAGGAGAAGCAGAAGAATTAATGAGAATTGCCGCTTTTGATTTTGAAGTAGACAATACCAAATACCCAAATATCATTTGCTCTTATGCAGGAGTAGATATTTTCAACAGCAATCCCTGGTTTGGAGAAGGTATTTACAGAGATATTTTATATTCATTTACTTTCAAACCAGAAATAAAAATAAATATCGCCGATAGCACACAAGCACTTGTGCCACTATACACCGGCTGTTTGAATTTTATTCCATCCTCTCATGTAAATTTCTTTTACCTATATATCAACCATACTACTTTAGAAGGAATTCAGCCATGGCCCAAATTAATTTACAATACTGATATTGCAGAATTATCCAGACAGCTCGAGAAAGAAATCTTAACTGAAGAATATTTTGATATTAACTCTTTATCAGCAAAAATTGATAAAACCCAAAAATTTATAACGTTAGAAGTAGACGAACCTCTCGCCATTCCTAGAATTCGATTTCCATATTACGAAGGAGTAAATAAATTTGGAGATAAATTTTGGCTAGGAATCTATCGCAGAAACAACGACTTCTCTATCGACTTATTAGAATCTATTTACAATCTATGTACGCAAAGTCGTATCGGACAAATTAACATCACACCTTGGAAGTCAATAATGGTAAAGGGTATAGCGGAAGAAGAGCGTATTGAATGGGAAAAATTATTAAGTCGTCATGGTATCAACAGTCGTCACTCTTCAATTGAATTGAATTGGCAAATGGCAGATATGGACGAAGAATCGTTACGAATAAAAAATGCCTTAGTAAAAGATTTCGACGAGCAAGACATCAGAACATATGGAATTAGTTTTGCTATTTATACTGGGAAAAAATTCGACTTCAACAGTTCTGTTGTAATTAAAAAACGCCCAGGCATTTTTAACTTCTGGGGTTTCCTGAAAAAATTCACGGTATACGATATCTTATATTCGCCTGACTTTAGTCTTAATGCAACAAACTACCATACGTATACAAGCAATATAACATGGAATGGCTTAGCCGAGAATTTAAGAAACCTAAGTGAGAATTATTACAAACAATTAAGTGCAAAAGCACCAGTAAAAAAGAATTCTCCAAAAGAAAAAAGACCGCAAACAGTAAATCTATACCAGTGCAAACATTGCTTTACGGTTTACGATGAAAAATATGGTGAGCCTGAAAACGGCATTGCGGCCGGTATTTCTTTTGAACAGTTGCCGGCAGAATATACTTGTTCACTTTGTGATAATCCAAAATCTGATTTTATAAAAAAAGATACAGAAATTTACGTATCTTAGTAGTCCAATAGGAGTTAATAAATGGAGATACAAGACAGATACGGAAGATCGTTTAAAACATTACGCGTAAGCCTCATCAATTCATGTAATCTGGGCTGTATCTATTGTGTTCATTCATCCGAACAAAAATCAACTCATACTAATCCAAAACAACCTTTAGACTACAAAGAAATTGTTTATGCTATAAAAAATATCCATGCACTAACAAATCTAAAAACAATACGACTTACAGGAGGTGAACCAACTTTATATAAAGATCTGATTTCAATTGTAAAAGAAATAAAATCTTTAGGGGTCGACAATATCAAAATGACCAGCAACGGTTATTTATTAAAAAACCTTCTTCCCGAACTTTCAAAAGCCGGACTTACCAAAATTAATATTTCTCTTGATACCGTTGACCAAGAAAATTTCAATGAAATATCTGGAAAGAAAAACCTCGAACGTATTCTTGAAGCAATCGATGAAGCTTTGAAATACGGTATTGAAATAAAAATTAATGCGGTTATTTTAAAAGGCATTAATGACGATCAGATTATTCCACTTCTCAACTTTTCGAAAAGCAGAAACATTACCATTCGCTTTCTCGAACTTATGAGAATGGGCCCCTTACATGAAACAGAAGATTTCTATAAATATTTTGTTTCTGAACAAAAAATTCTTAATTGTATTGAAAGCGAATATTCGCTTACTGTTATTGAACGTGAGGCTTCTGCTACGGCAAACTACTGGGTTACTCAAGACGGTTATAAATTTGGAATCATTGCCAACGAGTCAAGTCCTTTCTGTAATGATTGTGACCGACTTCGTTTGGATAGCTTTGGAAATATTTATGGTTGCCTAAGTAACGACAGCGCTATTTCAATTTCAGATGTGTTGAATGATGAAATTAAGTTAACTGAGAAATTAGAAGAAGCTTTATCACACAAACAAGAATTGAAATTTACAGGTAGCGCTATCTCTATGATGGCTATAGGAGGATAGAGAATATGTCAAAAATACAGATACAGGTTTTTGCAGTGTTAAAAGATCATTTCAAACCAACGTTTGAAATAGAAATAAAAGAATCTACGATTGAGGATTTAAAAACAGAATTAATAAAACAAAGTCCGGCTTCCTCCAAAATACTTCAGGCTTGCCGGTTTGCAATAAATGAAAATTTTGTTTCGTTGGATTATAAACTAAAAGAAAATGATAAAATCGCTATCGTACCACCCTCCAGTGGAGGTTAATTTTCCAGCGATCACTTCTGATCCTATTGATCTGCCTGGGATGATTGCACTAGCGCATCATCCAAAAGCAGGAGGTATTGTATTATTTAGTGGAGAAGTAAGAAATCATAATTCTAACAAAGCGGTTACACATCTGGAATATGAAGCATTC
>JANYCO010000448.1 GCA_025360235.1 Cytophagales bacterium | reverse complement strand
TAATGCTTTTCACATAAGTACCTTTAGCCGAAGCGGGTTTTAACTTAGCTATGATCGCGATCACTTCCTGAGCATTTTCAACTAATTTCTCAGGAGAGAAAGAAGTTTTACCGATACTTGTGTGCACTATACCATATTTATCTACTTTGAAGTCTATCTTACCAGCTTTAACTTCTTTTACTGCCTTACCTACGTCTAGTGTAACGGTTCCGGATTTAGGATTTGGCATAAGGTTTCTTGGACCTAATACTTTTCCTAATTTACCTACTTTAGCCATTACAGTTGGCATTGTGATAATAACGTCTACGTCTACCCAACCACCTTCGATTTTCTGAATATAATCATCCAATCCTACGTGATCTGCACCAGCATCTTTTGCTTCCTGTACTTTATCAGGAGAACAAAGAACTAATACACGTACATTTTTACCTGTACCATGTGGTAGTGCTACAATACCTCTTACCATTTGATCTGATTTCTTAGGATCAACACCAAGTCTTACATCGATGTCTACTGAAGAATCAAATTTGGTAAAGCTTATATCCTTTACGATACGAGCGGCATCCGCTAAAGAATACTCTTTAGTAGCGTCGTATTTGGCAGCAGCATTTTTTTGGTTTTTAGTTAATTTACCCATTTTGCTACTTTATTTTAGTTTTCCCACGGAGCTTTGCCCGTCACTGTTATACCCATACTTCTTGCCGATCCTGCGATTAGCTTCATTGCTGAATCTAATTTAGCTGTATTTAAATCTGGCATTTTAGTTTCTGCGATAGTCTTAACTTGGTCCCACGTAACTGATCCCACTTTATTTCTATTAGGTTCTGCAGATCCTTTTTTCGCTTTAGACGCCTCCAATAGTAATATGGAAGCAGGAGGAGTCTTTACAACGAAGTCAAAAGATTTATCTTTATATATTGTAATCAATACTGGTAATACTACACCTGGTTTATCCTGTGTTCTAGCGTTGAATTGCTTACAGAATTCCATGATGTTAAGACCTTTTGATCCAAGTGCTGGACCTACCGGAGGTGATGGGTTAGCTGCTCCACCTTTAATTTGAAGCTTTAAAAACCCTTGTATTTCTTTTGCCATCTTAGTATTTCTTAATTATTATTTTTTTCTACTTGATTGTAATGCAACTCAACTGGAGTGTTTCGTCCGAAGATTTTCACCATCACGTTAAGTTTTTTCTTTTCTTCGAAAACCTCTTCTACAGTACCGGTAAACGTAGTAAATGGACCGTCCATTACTTTAACCGTTTCACCAATAATAAAAGGTGTTTCCAATTTTTCTACTGTTGCATCTACAGCATCAACCGTACCCAACATCCTATTAACTTCAGATTGTCTTAGTGGCACTGGTTTTTTAGAAGCACCCACGTTGGACCCTAGGAAGCCGAGTACACCGGGAATACTTGTTATCGTGTGAAGAGCTTCTCCATGAGTAAGATCTGCATAGATCATTACATACCCAGGGTAGAAACTTCTTTCTCTAACTCTTTTTTTGCCGTTACGCATTTCATAGACTTTCTCAGAAGGAATAAGTACTTGAGGAATGAAATCATTGAGCTTTTGACGCACGATTTCATTTTCAAGATATCCTTTTACCTTCTTCTCTTGTCCGCTTACGGCTCTTATTACATACCAATTTAGTAGTTCTGACATCGCTAACATATGTTTTGGAAATACTTAATAAACGTATTCCATAACTTTTTTGAACAATAAGTCTATTGATCCAATCAATACAGCAAAGATCATAGAAGCCACAATCACAAGGATTGTACTACTCTGCAACTCGCTGTACTTCGACCAAGTAACATTATTGGTCATTTCGTCAACAGAACTTTTTATAAAACCAAATACTGTATTCATATTCTATTTTTTTCCGTGCACGGGTGGAGAGATTCGAACTCCCATCAGCGGTTTTGGAGACCGACATTCTACCCTTGAACTACACCCGTATCATATCGCACCCCAAAAACGGGACTGCAAACTTAGGCATTATATAATAAATAAACAAGTGCGTTTCTGAAAAATTCAAAAACGCACTCATTTTATTGATTATGACTACTTTAAAACTTCAACTACTTGGCCAGCACCTACAGTTCTACCACCCTCACGGATCGCAAAACGAAGACCTTTCTCCATTGCAATTGAGTTGATTAGTTTTACAGTAATAGTGATGTTATCACCAGGCATTACCATTTCAACACCTTCTGGAAGAACAATTTCTCCAGTAACGTCAGTTGTACGGAAGTAGAACTGAGGTCTGTATTTGTTGAAGAATGGAGTGTGACGTCCACCTTCTTCTTTAGAAAGAACGTAAACTTCAGCTTTGAATTCAGTGTGGATAGTAGTAGAACCTGGTTTACAGATTACCATACCTCTTTTAATTTGCTCTTTTTCAATACCTCTCAAAAGCACACCAACGTTATCGCCAGCTTCACCTCTGTCAAGAATTTTACGGAACATTTCAACACCTGTACAAGTTGATTTCAAGTTTTCAGCACCCATTCCGATGATGTCAACTGCATCTCCTGTATTGATGATACCTCTTTCAATTCTACCTGTAGCAACAGTACCACGACCTGTGATCGAGAATACGTCCTCTACTGGCATAAGGAAAGGTTTGTCAGTCAAACGTGGAGGAATTGGAATATCGTTATCTACAGCATCCATTAATGCTTCAATAGTTTTAACCCATTTAGCATCTCCGTTAAGACCACCAAGGGCAGAACCTTGAATGATAGAAATTTTATCTCCAGGGAAGTTGTAGAAAGTAAGCAATTCTCTTATTTCCATTTCCACTAATTCTAATAATTCAGGATCATCTACCATGTCCACTTTGTTCATGAACACAACCAATGAAGGTACACCAACCTGACGAGCAAGAAGGATATGTTCACGGGTTTGTGGCATAGGACCATCAGTAGCAGCTACCACAAGGATAGCACCGTCCATCTGAGCAGCACCTGTAACCATGTTTTTAACGTAGTCAGCGTGACCTGGACAGTCAACGTGCGCGTAGTGTCTTTTTAATGTAGAATATTCTACGTGAGAAGTATTGATTGTAATACCTCTTTCTTTTTCTTCAGGAGCGTTGTCAATCTGAGAGAAATCTCTTTTCTCAGCAAGACCTTTCTCTGAAAGAACTTTTGTAATCGCCGCTGTTAGGGTAGTTTTACCGTGATCGACGTGACCGATAGTACCAACGTTAACGTGTGGTTTGGAACGATCAAAATTTTCTTTAGCCATACTTGAAAATCCTCTGTTTAAATTTAGTTTTAGTTACCTTTTGTTTACTTTATAAATACTATATATAATAGATAGTATGCCTTTATTAAGTGAGCCAGCGAAGAGAATTGAACTCTCGACCCCTTCCTTACCAAGGAAGTACTCTACCCCTGAGCTACACCGGCTTGTAAATTGAGTGAGAGACGATCCCGATAGCTACCGGGAATACCCGAAGCTATCGTAATTGACTTCCCTAGTTTGAGCGAGAGACGAGGTTCGAACCCGCGACCTGTAGCTTGGAAGGCTACCGCTCTACCAGCTGAGCTACTCTCGCAATTTATAATTGTTCTGGTGGGGGAAAGAGGATTCGAACCTCTGAAGACATAAGTCAGCAGATTTACAGTCTGCCCCAGTTGGCCGCTTTGGTATTCCCCCAGAATTAATTTTTAATCCCCTGGAATTATAATTTTTCAACTTTACAAAGAACTTTATCTGCCCATTTGGCGGATACCTCCTTTTTAAGGAAGTGCAAAATTACAGGCTTTTTTATATTATTCAAATATTTATGATAAAATATGTTTAATTCTCAAAAAACTGAAGGTTATCAACAATGCATTTTAAACCTAAAGACGCTAAATAATTGTATAATTGCTTATCTGTTAAATTCTTATTGAAAAAATTTCGAATTAGTTCTCATTTGTTGATTCGATGGAAATACAAGACAAAAGCATTTTTACTTCCTCTACTTTGTAGCTATCGCCCAATTTTTCGAAAGAAACGATCAGATTTCGCAAAACCCGGTGTATAATTTCCACGTTCGAACAAGGCTGATAAAAAATATCCATCGGCGACAAATTGAGATGAGAAAGATAATTATCAATATCGGTCTTAGTAAATATTAATCCTTTATTAAAAGCATTAATATAAAACTGAGTAGCTTCTGATTTATAAGTAAGAATAAAAAGATTAGGAAGATTTACCCCATACACAGGAAGTTTTAGCTTCTGAGCCACCAGCATATAGATTGCACAGAGTGAAATCGGGTTCCCCTTCTTAGATTCCAATACTATATTGATCATAGAATTGGAAGGAGAGTGAAAATTTTTGGTGTTGGCGCTAAATTTTAACTGGGAGAACAAAACATTATTAAGCACTTTTATTTGATCCAGTGGTAAGAGCTCGTTATTAAGTTGCGTCCATGTTTCAAAATAAATTTGCTCGATGTCTGATTTTACTTTTTTAAATTCAATATCCGGA
>JANYCO010000444.1 GCA_025360235.1 Cytophagales bacterium | reverse complement strand
GAAAAGTTCTTTCCCATTCAACCAATCAAAGCAAAATTGCAATGCATTCCGCTCATAATCATTAGTTAAGAGTGGAACACTTTTTTTTATTTCCTCAAAACTAAAAAGTCCGTTTTTTGTGATAATTTTACCCAAAATAATTTAATTATAAATTTCAAGTTTATGAATGTTTAATGATAGATTAATCCATTCAAAATTCAAAATTGATAATTAATTAAATAAGATTTATAAAACTCATAATTAATAACTCAACATTCAAAATTTAATAAAATGATACTAGGAATTGATATTGGTGGTACTTCCGTTAAGTGTGGGGTTGTTTCCCATGAAGGTGAAATTTCTCATATCCGCACTTTTAACACAAGAGGTTGGGTAGAATCCATTGGTTTTGTAGAATCACTTCGACTGGAAATTGGCAACTACATCAAAGATTTTCCTGGAATAAAAGGGGTGGGAATGGGTTATCCAGGACTTTTATCCTCAGACAGAAAACGAGTTCTGTTGATGGCAAATATACCTTCAGTGGTTGATGCTCCTGTAGTAGAAATATTAAACAGCTCTTATCCGGGAATAGTTTTTCGAATAGAAAATGATGCGAAATGCGCCGCTCTGGGAGAGCATTACTTTGGCGAAAATAAAGGAATTGATAATTATCTTATGGTTACGCTTGGTACAGGAGTAGGAGGTGGTTTAATCATCAATAAAAAACTGTTTATAGGCGGTAAAGGAAATGCTACTGAAGTAGGACATATTCTTACCAGTAATGGTAAAACGCTTGAAAGAAATGTGGGTATTAGTCACCTTATAAAATTTGCTGCAGAAAAACTTGAAAATTACAAGGGTAAAACACTCCTGAAAGGCAAGGATATAACCCCTAAAGTAATCAGTGAATGTGCTGAACAAGGGGATGAATTGTCAAAAGAGATATTTAGGCATGTCGGTTTCTATTTGGGAGAAGTGATGGTAGGCGTAGTGCGCACAGTGGATGTAGACAACATACTTTTAGGTGGTGGAATCTCTGGGGCATTTGATTTTATAGTTCCTGAAATGCGCAGAAAAATGGAAGAACATTTGCCTAAATATTATACAGAAGATCTACATGTCGCCAAAGCTCAATTGGGTAATGATGCAGGGCTTCTTGGTGCCGCAGGATTGATAATAGAAGGATTGTAACAAAAGAATCGACTAAATATAAGTTTCCTTAAAACTAATTTTATTAGAAATACATTGCAGAATTAGAAAAACCAAGTAGATTTGTATAGTAAATATATAGACAATGTGTAAAAATTTGGTAACAATTATTTAACATTTGAAGATTTATCAAAATAAATCTTCCACTCAACAATAAATCATTATAATTCAGGGTTTATTTAAGGGAAAACATATATTTGCTTACAAATTTGTTTATTTTAAATTTAAAAAATAGTAACATTTACATAACATATAAATCAATTTCTATACTTTACTTTGCACTCAGTTTAACAAACTTTTATTTAAAATGGAAAATACAAAATCTTCAAAAGGTAATCTAAATTCAGTTTTTGCGCTCGTGTTGATAGGATCGGCAGTGGTAATAGCACATTTAATATTTCATTTGATTATGGGAAACGCTTCTCACTTCAATGTAAAAGGGGAACCGTTAGCAGGCGATTATTTGGGAATGATGTTTAAAGGAGGGTTTATCGTACCCTTTTTGATGGCTTTCTTCATTATAGTAATCGGCGTTTCTGTAGAACGTGGTATCACTGTTATGAAAGCTTTTGGGAAAGCTTCTCTTTCAATTTTCGTGAGTTCTGTAAACTCAAAACTGGCAGCCAACGATGTTGATGGAGCTATCGCTTTATGTGATGCTCAACAGGGGTCTGTTGGAAATGTAACGCACGAAGTGTTGAACAGATATAAAATAGTATCAGCAGATAATGTATTAAGTAAAGATAAAAAATTGGATGCTATTCAAAAGGAAGTTGAAGAAGCAACAATGCTGGAGCTTCCTGCTTTGGAAAAAAACCTTACAATTATTGCAACATTAGCTTCTGTTTCTACCTTATTTGCACTTCTTGGAACTGTAATTGGGATGATCAAGGCATTTGCTGCACTTGCTACAACTGGAAATCCTGATCCATCTGCTCTTGCAAACGGTATTTCTGAGGCACTTATTAACACTGCGTTGGGAATTTTTACATCTGCTTTAGCAATCGTAGCTTATAATTTCTTTACCAGCAAGGTAGATGATCTTACACACAAGATAGATGAAGTAGGCTTCTCTATCCGTCAGCACTTTATAGCTAATGGTAGATAATAAGCGTTAGAAAATCAAGTTATACTAAGATAAATTAAGTTTAATTATGTCAGGTAAAAGAGGAAGAGCTGGTATTTCACTCGATATGACTGCAATGTGCGACATGGCTTTCCTGCTGCTTACATTCTTTATTTTGACAGCTAAAATGAAAGCTCCTGAGGTGGTTCCGGTAGATGTTCCGGCAGCAACTTCTAAGAAACTTGTTCCTGAAAAAAACATGTTAAGAATAACATTAGATAAAGAAGGAAAAGTATATTTCAGTCTTACAGAAGCTTCGATCAGACAAACGATGATTGAAAAAATCAATAAATCAAAAAATCTCAATCTGACAGAAGCTGAGATGGTAGCTTTTTCTAATACTGAAATGTTGGGACTACCATTGAATCAGTTGAAGGGGTTCTTTAATTTACCGGCGTCAAAGCGGGATGAGTACAAGCAGCCAGGTATTCCTGTTGATTCTGTAAATAATGAATTGAAAATATGGATTACAGAGGCCAAGAATATTAATGGCCAATTGATCGTCGCCATAAAAGGAGATAAAGAATCCAATTATGAAAAATATACAGGAGTGGTAAGCACTTTACAATCGCTAAGATTGAATAAATTTAGTTTGATAACAGTTTTATAAATCAATTAAAAATTAAGAATTAAGAACTCATTTTCTTAATTCTTAATTTTTAATTCTTAATTGAATTAAGGATGGCAGAAATAAATAGCGGTGGTGGTAGCGGAAAAAAAGGAGGAGGAGTAAGAAGTAAAAAATCTTCTACTAAGGTGGATATGACACCTATGGTGGATTTGGCTTTTTTGCTTATTACGTTCTTTATGCTTACAACCACATTGAGCAAGCCTAAAGCAATGCAGGTAAATATGCCTGATACAAAGACTACTGACAAACAACCGGTCGATGAAGAAAATACCATAACTATAGTAGCAGGGGAGAACGATAAACTTTATTACTATACTGGCTTAAAGACCCCCGAAGTACATAGCACGGATTATTCGCCTGAAGGATTGCGTGATGTTTTGATTAAGAAAAACAAAAAAATAGGAAGTGAGAAACTTATCGTG
>JANYCO010000441.1 GCA_025360235.1 Cytophagales bacterium | reverse complement strand
TTAGCGGAATTGTCTGAACTATGGCTACGCTGATTGACTGATTAACATGAGAAATAAAAAATCATCTCTTTCAGTCAATCAGCGTAACCATAGTTCAGACTACACTCTCTTTAGCGTATCACCTGCACCCAGCCTTTATACAGCTTATTCCCACAACCCGATTTCAGGTAATAGTAGTAAACGCCGTCGCTAATATTAGGAGCATTCCAGCTGTTGTCGTAACTGCTATGATCATAGATTCTCTCGCCCCAACGGTTGTGAACTTCTATCGACGCCCCTGGCATAATTTTCTTGTCGTTCAGGTCTTTGATCTCAAGGTAATCGTTTTTCGTATCCCCATTCGGAGTCACCAGATTCGGAATCACTAACTCCTGTTCTGCAAGCGCATATACTTTTACCGTATCCATCGTATTGCAGCCTTTGTTCTGGTTGTCGATTACGTTTACATAATAAATCGTTGTCGTATTTACAGGCGTACCGTTACATTCGCATCTGCGGTAGAAACTGAAAAACTGTTGTCCGAACTTGTCCAGTTATATGTATAGTTGCCAGAGCCGGAGCCTGATGTTTTTACTTTAATGTCTTTCGGACTGCCGAAACAGGAAGTATCAGGGGTCGTCGAAGCATTTACCAGCAAGCCATTCGCTCCTACGGTTAACGATATCGTGTCGTCGTTGATACCGCAAGCACCTGTAACTGTCCACACCAACTCATTGAGTCCATTACTCAATCCTGTGACGGTCGCGTTGTACGTGTTAACATCCGGAGAGAAGATCGCTGATCCTGTTACTACAGACCACACACCAACTCCTACACTTGGATTGTTGGCTCCAAGATTATTTATAGCGGTTGTACAAATAGTCTTGTCTGTACCAACACTAGCAGTTGATGTGGCTGGTGTTAATGCTATGTTTTTAGAAACGGTTGTAGAACACGTACCTGCTGTTTCTGTTACCGTTACTGAACCCGCTGAAGCTAGAATTGAGGCTGTAATATTATCCGTATTGGTGGCCGAAGTGATCGTCACTCCGCCAGTGGAAGACCACAGGAAGGTATTGCCTGTAGCGACAGTCGAATAAGCAACCGGGCTCGTATTGGCACAGTTGCTCGCGTTGCCGACAATCGAAGGAGTAGGAGTCACTTCCGTGTTAACGCTTACTGTAACGCAGTTAGAAGCCGGACAAACGCCGTTTTCCCATCTTACAAAATAATCTGTATCCACTGCAGGTGAGGCTATGCTCAGTGGAGAGCCTTTCCCGATTTTTGTTCCCCCGCAGCTACCCGTATACCAGACAAGGCTGTCTCCTGTGCCTCCTAATGCTGTTAAATTAATATTGCCTGCATCGTTAGCACAGAAATTATTCCGGCTTGGAGTTCCTGAGGTGGGATCGGTGGGAAGGTTTTTCACAATTACTGTCACCGAAACACAAGAAGAATTTGCACACGCGGCGGAAAGCCATCTGACAAAATACGTAGTTGTTGCTGTAGGCGCTGCTAGCGAAAGACCGTTGCCTGTTCCTACTGTTGTGCCGGCACAGCTTCCCGTATACCATTCCAACTGCGAACCTGAACCTCCGGTAGCTGTCAATATTATGTTCCCACCTGAGGTGGTGCAGTAATTATTCCTGTCTGAACTCGCGGTGGTAGGAGCAGTAGACGCAACGCATGACAATCTGCAATTCGAAAATTCAGATGTATTATAAGTTCCGGAGTTATTTGAAGAAGCTGTAGCAGTAACATCAGAAGCGAAAGCCGATCCGTTATTATAGGTCCAGTTTCCGCCAGCATCCGCCTGGACTGTTGTTACATAAATTTTTCCTTGTATTGAATCGTTTACTATACCGCTTGCACCGCAGGTTTTACAAGCTGCAGGTCCTACCATAAAAATTTCAATGAAAGCAAGAGCAGGTGAAGTACCGTTCAGCACGCTTGCGGTTGAAGTAGCAAGGATAACTGGTTTTGCATAATTATTATTTCCTAATCCATTTAATTCAATCCCTCTGCGCACGTTACAGAAAATACTATTTCTTGTTATCGAATTATTGAAAGAGCCTGCATCTGCAATGGTAATTCCATTTACACCATTATACGCAATGTTGTTTGTGGCTCCAAGTGCTACTCCACCGATTGTATTATCGTTTGATCCATTTTCGATATAAATCCCCGTACTTGTGTTGCCAATATTAGTAACTCCATCAGCAGCTGTTCCAATATAGTTTCCTTGAATCACACTTAAATCACTATTGTTCATATAAATTCCAGGATCTCCATTACCGGAAATTATATTTCTGGCAGCAGCTGTCAATCCTCCTATTATATTGCTGTTAGAATTACTACAGGAAAAACCTGCAAGGAAATTGGGAATAGCGGCTGTTCCTGTTGCGTTTGTTCCTAAGAAATTTCCAGTCACTGTAAGCGTAGAAGAGCTAAGTGCGGAAATTCCATTTCCAAAAGGAAGGGTATTCAGATCTCCGTTTCCGGAAATTACATTGTTTGTGATAACAATAGTATTAGAACTTGTAAGGTCCAATCCATGCCAGCCATTGCCGAGGTCTGCAGTACCGGCAGCATTTGTTCCGATAAAATTGTTTCGTACAAAATTGTTTGAAGAGTTGTTCATTTTCACACCCATGTGCGTATTTCCTGAAACAACATTTCCCTGATTAGCAGCAGCACCTCCTATATTGTTTCCAGTGCTTGCATTGTCTAATAAAATTCCATTATCTGTATTTGAAATTTTTGCCGTTCCCGCTACGTTAGTTCCCACATAATTAGCATATATATTATTGTTGGTAGCGTTGTTAATTAAGATTCCTGTTATGTTTCCGGAAACAAAATTCCCTGCTCCTGCAGCACCCACGTTATTAGCGGTAGTACCATCCAACACTATACCATGTACTAAATTTGGAATAGGAGTACTCGAAGAATTTATCCCTACATAATTGGCAAGTATATTATTTCCTGTTGAAGTCATTCCTAAAACAAGAATTCCGTGAATTGCATTTCCTGAAACGGTGTTGCCATTTCCTGCTGTTCCAATGGTATTGTTCTGACTTCCATTATTAATAAAAATTCCGTGCTGATCATTTTGTACTGCAGCAGTAGCCGTTGCATTTGTCCCAACAAAATTACCATTTACAACCGTACTATTCGAGTTGTTAATAAAAATACCCATTTGTGTATTTCCGGAAATTACATTTGATGTAACATTCATTCCATTTACCATTTCAATGTAAACTCCACTCATGCCATTTCCTTTATCGGTAACCCCATCCGCTGCAAGACCAATGTAGTTTCCTGAAACGGTATTAGTATAAGTTCCTTTAACCGCATTAAAAGTACGCACTCCATTTTGATCGTTACCGGAAATAATATTTCTTTGGTTAGCACCTAGCCCTCCAATAGTATTATTGACGGCTCCCTCGTTCAGCACCACGCCACAACCTGCGTCAGGACCAGCACCAGTATTTGGCAGTGCATTCACCCCGTTTTTATCCAACCCAATAATATTATTGAAAACGGTATTTGCATTTGGCGCCGAACCAAAAGTAGCGTTACTTACTTTGAAGATAATACCTAAAACATTTCCTGAAATTACGTTCCCTTGTCCTGCAGCAGTACCTCCCAATTGATTGCTGTTTGATTTGTGTTGTAAACAAATTCCTCCCCCGTCACCTGCGTGTACAGGAGCTATGCCATTTCCACGAGCAAGTAAACCTGTAGAATCTGTTCCAATAAAATTAGAGAAAATTTTGTTTCCGGTACATTGATTACTCAATGCATTATTAGAAAAGTCAGACTGCATAAAGACTCCCCATCCGTTTCCGGAAATTACATTTCCCTTACCTGTGTTTCCTATCGTACAATTAGAAGCCCCAAGAAACGAAACGCCATCTTGTCTGTTGCCCACTATAGTAGACCCGTCTGCACCAATCCCAACAAAATTAAAAAATACAGAAATATTATTTGTTCCGGGAGCACCACCCAATAAAATGCCGTGTCCTACATAAGAATTAATAGGATTAAAATCAAATCCATTTCCTCCGATTATATTTCTGAATCGGGCATCGTTTCCGCCAATAGTATTAAAATTACTATTCCCTTCCATCTTAATTCCAGCATAAAGGTTTCCCATATTATTCCCTGCTCCTGTACTCAATCCTGTAGCGTCCACTCCAATATAATTTCCGAATATGCTGGAGTTGGTAACATCCTTCATATAAATCCCGCAAATATTAGTGTTGTCAAACTGAGAATTTAAACCTGAAGGATTTCCGCAATACACGGCTCTACATGGACGGCTATCAGCGGCTCCTCTGTTTCCGGAAATAATATTGCGATCAAGAACTGTAATTCCTCCTATTTGATAATTAGTTCCTTTGTCTACGAAAATCCCAGCTGCAAGATTAGGGATAGGAGACATCCCTGTGATATCAGTACCGATCCTATTGCCTTTGATTGTAATTGAATTGGAAAAATTTTCTGTATAGATTCCAACTCCCTGAGAAGCTGAAATTAAATTGTACGCAATTGTATTGATAGAGGAATTCAGCAAATAAATCCCATGATGATTTTCCGGCTGTGTATTGCCTGCCGTATTGTTTCCGTTTCCAAGTCCTACAGTACCCGTTGCATCTGTACCAATCAGGTTGCCAATAACCACATTGTTGTTTGAATTATTTTCTAGTTTTATTGCTCCATAACGGGTAGCATCTCCATTATTTACAAACATGCAACCTGAAAGCAAATTTCTGTCGCCTGGATTAATTCCTCCTACAGTTATTCCGTTGCAATTGTTGGAAAGATAAACACCAACATTCATGATTTGATTTCCAGCGATCGTAGTTCCGTTAAGGTCTGTTCCGAAAAAAGAATTTAATACTTTACTTCCGGCACAAGCTCCGGCAAACCTGATTCCCGTATTGAAATTCTGAAATACTAAACCTTTGATAGTAACATTTGGAATATTAAAACCAATATCAATCCCTATTCCACCAGCTCCACCATTTCTTCTTAAAATTATCCCAGGATTTGTTCCATTAGAGGCATCTATAACAAGTCCGTTTTGATTGCCAGCGTTATTTATAAGTAGATCACTATTCAATGTAATAACCGTTCCTACAGCCAACGCAAAACTGATGGTATGCGGACCCGCAGCTCCGGCCGATTGCTGAATGCAATACCGAAGATCGCCACTTGTTCCTGCTCCTGCTCCGGCATCCGCATTTGAATTTACGGTGTATGCCGTTGAGTAGCCGTTTAAACTATATAGAAATAGAAAAATGAAACCAAGAAGGTGTGCGTGCGCTTTCATCATTGTGAGTGATTTTAAAATATAAATAATTGTTGCCACAAAATTACAATTATTTATTGAATTATTGATAAAATATTGGACAAAATTGCTTTTTTTTAAGAAAATTCAACGATTTGCAAAAGGGATTTCCCTAACTAAAATATGCTATCTATTGAATTATTTTAAGAATTTGATTGGTGATTAAGCGGTAGTATTGTTCTTGGCTTATAATTAGCAAAAGTCCTTATGATGAGTGATGAAGAAATCAATTCACTTTGGTAGCAAAGAAGATTAATTAAGAATTAAAAATTAAGAATTAAGACAGTCTCTTTAGTGTACAATTTGCACCCAGCCCTTATACAGCTTATTCCCACAACCCGATTTCAGATAGTAGTAGTAAACGCCGTCGCTAATATTAGGAGCGTTCCAGCTGTTGTCGTAACTGCTGTGGTCATAGATTCTCTCGCCCCAACGGTTGTGAACCTCAATCGACGCCCCTGGCATAATTTTCTTGTCGTTCAGGTCTTTGATCTCTAAGTAATCGTTCTTCGTATCCCCATTCGGGGTCACTAAATTAGGAATCACTAACTCCTGTTCTGCAAGCGCATATACTTTTACCGTATCCATCGTATTGCAGCCCTTGTTCTGGTTGTCTACTACATTTACATAATAAACCGTCGTCGTATTCGATGGCGTAACCGTTACATTTGCAGCTGTGGTCGATAACGAAAAACTATTGTCTGAGCTTGACCAATTATATGTATAGTTGCCAGAGCCGGAGCCTGATGTTTTTACTTTAATGTCTTTCGGACTGCCGAAACAGGAAGTATCAGGGGTCGTCGAAGCATTTACCAGCAAGCCATTCGCTCCTACGGTTAAC
>JANYCO010000121.1 GCA_025360235.1 Cytophagales bacterium | reverse complement strand
AAGGATGCAGTAGGGTTTAGAAGGCTGGTTAAGATTGATTATTCAACTTCAACAGATAAAAAAAGGACGGTGTACCTCCTTGAAAAATAATGTTGAATTTCAAATTATGAATTTTGAGTTTTTGAAATTTTAACTCATAATTTAAAATTCAACATTTAAAATTATTTTAAGCTTTCGCCATCTGAGCATCCAGCACGTCCATTACTTCTTTTACGTGTTTTTCAGAAGTTTTCATCAACTCCATCTCTTCAGCATTTAACTTAAGTTCGATTACTTTCTCAATACCATTTTTACCAAGAATAGCAGGTACTCCAAGGTAGCAATTTTTAATACCGTATTCGCCATCAAGTTTGATACAAACAGGAACAATCCTTCTTTGGTCTTTTACAATTGCTTCTACCATTTGAGCAGCAGCAGCACCAGGAGCATACCATGCAGATGTACCCATAAGTTTCACCAATTCACCACCACCTACTTTTGTTCTTTCTATGATTGCATCTAATTTATCTTTAGCTACCAGTTCAGTTACTGGAATACCACCAACTGTTGTATATCTTGGAAGTGGTACCATAGTATCACCATGACCACCAAGCAACATAGCTTGAATTTCTTTTGGAGAACATCCTATTTCATCAGCAAGGAAAGCTCTGTAACGAGCAGTATCAAGTATTCCAGCCATGCCAATTACTTTTTGTCTTGGCAATTTCGAAGTTATATGCGCGCAGTAAGTCATTACATCCAATGGGTTAGACACAACGATTAATATAGCGTTTGGAGAATATTTTACTACATTCTCTGTAACCGACTGAACGATTCCGGCGTTAGTAGAAATAAGATCATCTCTTGTCATACCAGGTTTTCTTGGCAAGCCTGAAGTGATAACTACTACATCAGAGTTGGCTGTTTTGGAATAATCGTTGGTAGCACCTGTAGTTTTGGTATCGTAAACATTGATGGGAGCCTTCTGCCAGATGTCTAGTGCCTTGCCTTCAGCAAAACCTTCTTTGATGTCTATAAGAACTACTTCTTTTACAATCTCTCTGTATGCTAAAACGTCCGCGCATGTGGCTCCAACGTTACCTGCTCCTACTACTGTTACTTTCATTTTTATTTATGGTTAGATTTAAACTACTACTTATTTACAGCCCCTGTAAATCTTGGGGGAGTGCGAAGTTAAAAAAGATTGTATAATAAAAAAATCAAAATCCATTCAAATGTTGAAATTATATATTATTAAAAATCAACAGCTTAAGATAGAGGCTAATTTACTTTGTTGCACCTAGAGAAGGATTAGGAATGCCAAATAAGAAAATAAAGGAATTTAGGTATGATAATTTATCTTATTATATATATTTACTTTCCATATTCAATCTCATCAATCCAATGTCAAATAAGAATAATAAATTTTTAATAATAGGTTTAGACTCTGCTGAGTGGGGAATAATTGAATCATTGATTGAAGCGGGGATGTTGCCTAATTTAAATAAAATAATTAAAAATGGAGTAAGCGGTAGAATTAAAACGTTGATGCCCTCTTTTTCTCCGATGTTGTGGACCTCAATAGCTACAGGTAAATTGGCACACAAACATGGGATATTAGGTTTTGTGGAGCCTGATATAGAAAGCAAAACTGGCGTGAGGCCAATAAGCAGCACTTCGAGAAAATGTAAAGCACTTTGGAATATTTTTCATAATCAGGGATTGAAGTCAAATGTTGTAGGATGGTGGCCTTCACATCCCGTTGAGCCTATTAGCGGAGTAATGGTGTCAAACGTATTTCAGAAAAGTGTAGACGTTTTAGAAAAAGAGTGGCCAATAGCAGAGCATTCATTGCATGGAGTGTCGGATGAAAAAATGCTGGCTTCAATACGTGTACACCCAGCACAAGTAAGGGAGAATACAATTCTAACATATGTACCACTGGCAGAAAGTATAGACCAGGAGAAAGATCATAGTTTGTTCACACTTCAAAAGTTGACAGCAGAAACAATGACGGTAAGAAATACAGCATTATGGCTCATGGAAAATACTTCATGGGATTTGATGGCTGTTTATTTTAATGAATTGGATAAAATTTCACATCATTTTATGCCTTTCCATCCACCTAAATTGGAAACAGTTTCTGAAGAAATTTTCAATACTTATTATAATGTAATTACAGCCACGTATACTTTATACGATGTCATTTTAGGAGAGCTTATTGAAAAAGCCGGAAAGGATATAAACATTGTAGTTTTATCAGATCATGGATTTCATTTCGACTCGAAAAGACTAAGAAAAAAACCAAAAATTACAGCCGATATTTCTTTGGATCATAATCCAAATGGTTTTTTATGTTTTTATGGACCATTGTTTAAAAAAAATGAAACAGTATACGGATCAACACTTCTGGATATTACCCCTACAATTCTTGCCGGATGTGGTATGCCTATTGGAAAAGATATGGATGGTAAACCTTTATTGAGTATTTTTAAAAATCCTGTTCTGCCTAAGTATATTGATAGTTGGGAAGAAGTGCCTGGAGATTTTGGAACGCATTCAGAAAATATGCGCAAAAATCCATTTAATGAAGCAGAAGCAATTCAACAATTGGTAGACCTTGGATACATTGCTCCGGTAGACTCCAGCGTTGAAGAACAAATCAAGAAAGTTACCGATGAAATGCGTTATAACTTATCTGTTGTCCTCAATGATGCTGGAAATATTGAGCAGGCGTTAAAAATCCTTGAGGAATTATACCTGGAAGATGTGGTTGATGTGAGGTATAATCTGGATTTAATAAGAATAAATACACGAGTGGGTAATACCGACCGTGCCCGTCAGGTATTGGAAATGTTTCGAAAAGTTGACGTAAGTAATATAAGTGATTTTAATTATTTGGAAGGTAAAATTCTTGTTAAAGAAGGAGAAATAGCAGAGGCAATTAAAAAATTTGAATTGGCTTTAGAGAAACACCCAAACTTTATTAATCTTTTATTGAACTATGCTTTTCTATGCAACAGAACTTTTGAATACGATAAAGCAGAAAAGGCGTTTAAGCATTTGCTAACACTAGAAGAGGACAATCAAAGGGCCTATCATGGATTGGCGGTTTTGTGTAATAAAAATAGGCGTTACGAAGAAGCAGTTGATTACGCTATACAGGCTATAGAGATAAAAAATGATTTTGTTGAAGTACATTATCAATTGGGATGGGCGTTTTACAATCTTGAAGAATATGAAGGAGCAGCAGAAGTATTTGAAACTTGTTTAAAAATAAATCCGACATTGACTAGGGCCAGAAATTTACTGGTTACAATTTATAAAAATCATTTACTGGATCAGCAGAAATATTCTTTACATCATAAAATTCTTGAAGAAACAAGGATGGGAACGATAACAGTTGTTTCCGGATTGCCTAGATCAGGTACCTCACTTATGATGCAGCTTTTGAAAGCGGGGGGGCTTGAAATTCTTACAGATGGGTTGGTAGAAGCGGATGAAAGTAATCCAAAAGGTTATCTGGAATTCGAACCGGTGAAAAATTCGTTTAAAGATAATTCCTGGATGACTATGGCAGATGGTAAGGTTGTTAAAGTTGTGGCGCCTTTATTGAAAGCGCTTAAAAGTAAATATAATCTTAGAATTATTTTTATGGAGAGAGATCTTCATGAAATAGTTTCCTCACAAAATGAAATGTTGATTCGTAAAAATAAAAACAAAATAAAAACGAAAGAATTTGATTTGCGCTTATTAGATACCTATAAATTAATGCTGAAAGAAAGTAAAAGGTGGATTGCAGAACATAATCAAGCGGAGGTATATTTTGTAGGGCATAGAGCGCTTATCGAAAATCCGGTGGAAGAAATTAGAAAAATAAATCGGTTTATGGATGGAGTATTAGATGAAGCAGCAATGAAAAAGGTTGTAGATCCGACCTTGTATCGTATTAAATCAAGTGTAAAAATTTAAAGCTTAAAAAATGGTTAATCCGTTTAAAACAAAAGGGGTAAAGGAGCTTGGAGCAGTAGACGTTTCAAGTATAATAAAGGATATTCTAGAGATCCAGGAATCCAAATGGGACGAGGAGAACAAAGATAAACCCAATAATTTTTATGAATTTAAACACACCAAACATATTGTGTTTAAATTTGTAAACGATTTTCAGGATTGTACAAAGTCTTACGAATTTCCGATATGGGAAAGTTGGAAAGATCGCATTCAGCCTGTATTGGACAAGGCGGTACAACCTTATGGTTATAAAGGCGGAGTATTTTCCAGAATTATGCTTGCAAAATTGACAGCAGGAGGAATGATAAAAGCACATGTTGATGGTAATGGAGCAGCTACTTTCCCTCATAAAATTCATATCCCTATCTCAACCAATGATAAAGTAAGCTTTTTTGTAAATCCTAAACTCTACCATTTTGATATTGGGTTTGCCTACGAGGTAAATAATTTAACGGTACATTATGCCGAAAATCAAGGTACTGAAGATAGAATACACCTCATATTTGAGTATTTTAATCCTGAACATCTTCCCCAAAAATAATTCAAAGAATGATTATTTCTCACAAGTATAAGTTTATTTTTATAGCGATTCCCAAAACAGGTACACACGCAATTCGTTTTGCAGTGCGGCCCTATATGTCGGAATCCGATATGGAACAGGTAGGTTTATTTATCGAAAAAAAATTACCGTTCGATGAAATAGCGAGGATTAAACACGGACACATAAAAGCAAAAGAAATAAAACCTTTCTTATCCGAAGAGATCTGGAATACCTATTTCAAATTTGCTATTGTGCGAAATCCACTTGATCGGTTTGTTTCTTATTGTGCGTTTATGAATAGATCAAATCCTGATTTTTTATTAAATCCATCTCCCTATTTGTATAATGCGATTTTAAATAAAAACAATCACAAACATATTTTATTCATTCCTCAATCGGAATTTGTAAACGATAATAATAATAAATTAATGGTAGATTATATTGGAAGACAGGAATCGTTACAAGCTTCTTTTGATCATGTATGTGCTGTAACTGGTATGCCAACAAGGCAACTTGAGGTTATTAATAATTCTGAACATAAACCTTATAATGAGTATCTTGATAATGAGCTTACCGAAAAAATAAAGACTTTTTATAAGGATGATTTTGGAAATTTCAAATATTCTGCCTAACTTGAAGTCTCAGCATCATTCTTAAATCTTTATGGATATGGTAAAAAATTACAAAAGTAAATTAAAGTTATATTCCTCTATTATTGGAGGGTTGGGTCTTATTGCAGCTAGCAAAGATGCTTCAGGTAAAATCA
>JANYCO010000406.1 GCA_025360235.1 Cytophagales bacterium | reverse complement strand
ATTGTAGAGCAGTGATAATCCAAGACTAGCTATAATAATAGTTATTGATGATTTTGAAAATTCAATAAATGAATTTAAGTTCTTTATATTGTTCCCTTCCAAAATACCATCACAAGCAGGTGAAAAATTATAGACATCCTCTGATACAGAAATACCAACATCTGCAGCTTTTAGAGCTCCTGCATCGTTGAGGCCATCGCCGAGCATTAGTATTTTTTTACCACTTGCTTTCAACTGCTGTACATAATTTAATTTATCTACAGGATTTTGAAAGAAGTGCATGTACGCTTCATTTTTAAAATAGGTTTTTAGAAAATCTTTTTCTTTATCCTGGTCGCCGGAGAGTAGGTGAAGATCGTATTTGTCAGCCAATTTGCCAAAGAGTACATCAATTCCTTCTCTATATTTATTTCTTACTACAAAATAACCTTTAATCACGCCATTGAAAGAAAAATAAACTCTTGATTCGTTTACTTCATTTTCATTTTCAAGCCCAACCCAAAAAGCAGAACCCAACTCAATCTGATTACCAGCTACCAAACAGAATATCCCTTTTGATGGAACCTCCTTGAAGAGTTCTGTATCCAAATATTCAGCTTTAATATCATTGTAAATGGCCTTGCTTAGTGGATGCGTTGATTGTCGGGTGGCAGATTTTATATAGGTCAATAAATTCTGCGTAAGTTCGGTGCCAATAAATTTTACAGAAGCGATGTCGGATTGTGTAAGGGTTCCTGTTTTATCAAATATAATGGTGTCTATTTCTGAAATTTTTTCTACTGTATCTGCATTTTTAAGGTACAATCCTTTTATGCCTAATTTACTTAAGCTATTTCCAAGCGCAAAAGGCAATGAAAGCGCCAAAGCACATGGACAAGCAACTAATAATACCGAAGTTACAGAAAATAGAACATTGGCAGGATTAAAGATTGACCACCAAAGTAAAGTAGCAAGTGCTGTTAATATAGTACCATAGGTAAAATATTTACTGAAGGTCAAAACGAAAGAAGATAGATATGCATTATTTTCTTTTTTAAAAACTTCTCTGTTCCAAAGCTGTAAAAGGTAACTTTGTGATACTTCTTTTTCTATGTTGAGTACTATACTATCACCTTGTAATCTACCACCGGCATATATCAGCTCACCTTTTTTCTTATTTATTAATTTTGATTCTCCTGTCACAAAGCTATAATCAATTGAAGCGGCATTACTTCTCAAAATAGAATCTGCCGGAATTATTTCATGGTTTCGAACCAGAATTTCATCGTGTTTCTTTAACTCTCTTAAAGGTACTGAGAGCTCATAACCGTTTTCAATTAACGTGACGGAAACCGGAAAATAGGATTTGTAATCCCTTTCAAAGGAAAACGAGTTATAAGTTTTACGCTGGAACCATTTTCCGATAAGCATAAAGAATATCAGACCAGTAAGTGAGTCGAAATAGCCTGGACCTAGCTGCAGTATTACTTCATAAGTACTCCGAAGAAAAATTGCCGCAATTCCTAATGAAATTGGAACATCCAGGTTTAATTGTTTGTGTTTTAAGCCTGAGAAGGCAGAAGAGAAATAGTCCTGAGCAGAATAGAATAATACCGGTAGAGCGAGTAAAAGATTTAAATATCGGAAAAGATATTGGAAGGAAGAATCGGTAATTACATCCATTCCAAAATAATCGGGAAAGCTTAATAACATTATGTTTCCTGAACAAAAGGCGGCGATTCCAATTTTGTAATAGATGCTTCGGTCTACATTTTTCTTTTTCTTCTTTTCATAACTTTCCAGATTTATTTCGGGTGTATATCCGAATGAATCTAATATTTCCACAATTTCACGAAGTGATACTGATTTTTTATCAAAAGAGATACTTAATTCTCTTTTGATGAAATTCACTCTGGACGTTATAACGCCTTCCTTGAGTTTGTATAAATTTTCCAGAAGCCATATACAAGAAGCACAGTGAATTTTGGGTATGTAAAAAGTGAGATGTGCAATATCTCCTTCATTAAATTCTAAAAGGTTATCTGATATATTTTTGTTGTCAAGGTATTTAAATCGATTATTGTTTTTCACTTTAATTTTTATACCTGGGTTTTTCTCTAAATCATAGTAGGTACACATCCCATTTTCGTTCAGTAATTCATAGACGGTTTTACATCCATCGCAGCAAAAAGACTTGTTGTCAATTTTTTCAATTTGGGTTGTACAATTATCACCGCAGTGGTAACATTTTGTATATTTCTGAACGATAGTCTTTGGCATAGTTACAAAGAACTAGTATTTTGAAAAATAAAAAAATGATATTAATCAGTCATGAAACTGATTAATAGACAAAACCCTAATTTCTTAGGTTTTTCAACTTCGTTTCGTTCACAATAGTAATCTTGCTTCCATTAATATCAATTAAACCTTCATCTTTAAAATCGGAAAGCGTCCGTATCACCGTTTCTTTGGAGGCTCCAGTGATAGAGGCTAGGTCTTCTCTTGATACAGGCATGCTAAATTTCCCGGTAGTGTCATCTTTCTGGTAATTTTTTTGAAGCATCAACAACGATTCTGAAACTCTTTTTCTTACGGAGTTGTAAGCAAGTTTTATTAAACGATCTTCGCTTTCCAGTACATTAGAAGAAAGCATTTTTATGAATTTCTCAGCTATATCTCTATTGCTGTAAAGCAAAGCAAAGAATTCTTGTTTTGGGATCACGCAGATTTCGGATTCTTCCATTGCTGTCGCTGAGTCAGCATAAACAGCATCTTCCAGAAGATTCATATAACCAATAAAATCACCATCTTTGTGAAGGCCTACAATATATTCCCTTCCATTCTCATTTGTTTTATAGGTTTTTACTTTTCCTTTTACAACAAAATAAAGTGAATTAGATAGGTTTCCTTCTGAATATAAAATTTGTTTCTTTTTAAATTTATTAATTCTTCTTTCGTCAGAGATCAATTGTTCTAATTCTTTGAATCCTCTTGCCTGAAGGGCTATCGTATTTATGTTTTCTAAAGTAACATTGCTGTTTTTTCTGATCAGTTCATTTTTTTTTAAACGAATCTCTACAGCATCCAACAATTCCAGATCATCAAAAGGTTTAGTAAGATAATCATCAGCACCGAGATTCATGCCTTTTCTAAGGTCTGATTTTTCTGTTTTCGCCGTAAGAAAAATAAATGGGATGGAAGAGGTGGCTTCATTTTTACTTAATACATGAAGTACCCCATAGCCGTCAAGTTCGGGCATCATAATGTCGCAGATGATCAGGTCGGGTTTATTTTTTTTGGCCATATCAACACCTGCTTTTCCGTTTTCAGCAGTAAGGACAGTATAGTTGGCCAGCTCTAAAATTTCAGCTGTATCTACAGTTGCCTTTTCTCCAGAACGATACTCCAAAGCTAGAACCTGCACACAAATTCGGTTAATAATTAGAAAGACAGCC
>JANYCO010000382.1 GCA_025360235.1 Cytophagales bacterium | reverse complement strand
AAATGGAGTGGTTTGAGCTTTAAGTCCAATTGATGTACAAATAAATAGTAGAATGATAAGTTTTTTCATGTTTTAAAATTTAAAAATAAATTCAATATTAATTATCTAATATAAGAATTTGTTGGGCTAAATCTATAATAAAAAATCATTTTCTACATCATACACCTCAGACAAGCTTAAAGCATAGATACTTATACTGAAACTTCGCATAGAAACTGTCATTTACTTTTTAGAAACACATTTGAATACATTGCTCTAAATAAATATACTACATAAGAAACAAACTATCAGATATCTTAATCGAACGATTAAAGACAATTGAGAAACACTTTAAACATAATATTGCTTTTTGCACTTGTATAAATATACAAAAACAAAGAAGACAATACTTACTTACCACTTTACCGCCTTCATTATATTTTTTACTTGTTATTTTTATCTGTCAATTCATTGGCAAATACATATTTTAAAACTGCAATTCTGACCCATGACCTATTTTTTTCCCTTCCATTCCATCGCTTTCTTTACAAAATCAGGATAGTCATTTACAATTACTAAACTATCTTCTCTTTCCAATGAATCGAATGAACCTGTAAACTCTGTAATATTGCCTAATAAATCATACGATAATTTGCAATTCCTAATTTCTAGCCTTTTAAATAAATTTTTTGGAAAAAAATACAAACTTCTATTCAATAGAAAGTATGCTATTGTGTCACCTCGTTGATACCTGCTCCTGATAGCCGATACCGAAAGTTCAAATAGTGCAACTCTCCTATTTTCTTTCATCTCTATTAAAGTTTGGGTGTTTCTCAACAGCCTTCAGGACACACCGAATATTTGTACCGTTTTTCCGTGGAAATTTATGCTGAATAGATGTTGCATCTGCATAAAACGTTTTCTATTGTACCAGCGACATTAAAAGTGGGCCCATTACCCATCAACCTCTTTTTCTTATTATAAATAACTTGTTTTCGGAAGGAACGAGAATATATATATATATTCCTATTGGATAACCCTCAAAATAAGCAAAGTAATTTCCTGATATTTGATTGTATTTTTTTTCAAGAAACTCGTTACTACAATCCGATCTTGTTAAATTACCAAAATTTATTAAGTCATTAAATATTTCATAATCTTTCCCAGAAATAGGAGTTTGCTTCCATCTGGAAAATCTAAGATTTGAAGCATTTACATTTTTCTCGAAAATTCCATACCTGAAATTTGGCCATTCATTAATTGAATTCCTTGACAAAAAAGTCTTAACAGAAATTGAATCTATAGAATATTCATAAAAATCAAATACATCACCTTGCATTGTTAGTATTACGAAATCAGAATTACAATTTACTTTTACCGATACCGCACTATCTCCAAAAGCGTCATATAAATATTCTTTTTTAAATGGGTGATCTATAATTCTATCAACATAGTAATAAGCAATTAATAATATTGGAATAAGAAGTACTACTACAATAATAAAGTATCCTTTTTTTTTCATACCTATTCTACAAATATTTTTACTAATATAATATTCCTAAACGTATAATTTACCAACTAATAGGTACAAATGAGTTTCCATATCCGTGTATATCAAAATCCACACCATTGCCAGCAGGTGTACCTTGCTCTGTAAGCCAATCTCTAAACCATTCACCATTACCATGTGGTTCAAAATTATACCGATCTAAAACCAATCCATTTGGACTAGTAGTCCTATTTATATATCCTATTCTCACTTCACCTGTATTAGGATTTAATAACGTAATATCAAGTCTACCATAAGTCTGACCTGTATTTGATTTAGGTGCCCTTAAAATATAATTTATACTTTCAATACGTCCCACTTGATTATCAAATGTTGAAGTCGATGTAAAAGGTAAGTAAATTAATCCAACATTTACATATAATGCTCCTCCTGAACCTTGTGACCACCATATATCCGCTTCAGCTTTTGTTAATCGACCATCCCAATCTGGTCTAGTTGGTAAGCTCTCATAATTCCTATATAAATTATTCGCAGCACTATGACTCATACTTGCTTGACTATAGAACACACCACCGTTTTTAAAAGCCTCATCATTAGTCATATTTTGCCTAAATTTTCCCCTTTCCATTACAATAGCCTCTCCTTGTATTCCTGTGTTAGTAGTGCCCAATAAATTACCATTTTCTATATCATAAACTGGATTCTTATTTCCTCCTGTTGGGTCAACCCCATTCACCGGATCATTCCCCATGCCTACATACCCACTGGCATATTGTCTCTTCGGATCCACACTTAACCACCTCCCTATCACTGCATCATACATCCTCAACTCAAAACTATTCAAGCCTGTTTCCTCGTCTTTCTCCGCAAATTGTCCCTGATATCCATAGCGGTATTTATCATTGCCAACATAATTCTGTAATACCAATCCGTATGGATAGTAATCTGCAAAGCTACTGGTATTGGTTCCAAATGTGAGCTTTGAGGTAACGCTGTTGTAGGTTCCCCCAAAAGTGGCCCGCACATTGCCAAGGTGGTCCTTGAGTTCATATTCGTATGTCTCCACGCCGTTGTTGAGAAAGCGTACACCCAATCTATCGGTACCAAATAACGGCATTTCTTTAAGTAGAGTATTATTAGAACTTGTATTATTGTCATATATTGCCATTGTATTACCAGAAACATCCAATACATACCAAGAAGTGTGATCCAGACTGTAATCTGTTTTATAAGTATCCTTTCGATAACGATGACCGGATTCATCATAATAAAATTTTGCTATTGGCTGAGAGGAAGTAGCATCAGCATAAACTGTTTCCATTGTACCATAAGCATTGAAATTCATATACTGGCTTTTGTTGGTTAAATTATCAGTAACCTGAGTTGGCTGTCCTATAGGATTGTAGCTAAACGATTTGTCGTAAGCTGGAGAACCATTTGCTGCAATTACTCTATTTAATTGATTGCTAAAAGCATTATATTGATAGTTCAAATTATGCAAAGCTGAACCAGTAACATCATTTCGCATAAGGTTTAAAATATTACCATTGGCATCGTAACTAATACCCCCTTCTTTAAAGGGAAGTACAGTTCCAGAACCTGCAGGTGTGTATGACAAAAGATTACCAGCAGTATTTATAGTTCCCCAAAGAGCATTCGTTAATTGGTATTTCTGGTCATAGCTATAAGCATATCCAACAGGACCATTACTAGTGCCGTTTGGTTTTGATGTGTACCAACTCATAGCTTTAATATTACCGTTGAAAAAATCACTGGCTCCCGTACTACTTAAAGAACTAATATTGGTAGTAGCTTTATTGTAGTCGTTATCGTAATAATTCAGGTTCATTCCAAACAGATCATTGTTATCTTTTCCAGGGTCATTTACTTTATCAGTATGA
>JANYCO010000377.1 GCA_025360235.1 Cytophagales bacterium | reverse complement strand
CCAGCCTTCTGCACCATCGTGCATTAGTTTTGGAACCTCACTATCTTTGAAAGTCATTTTGGTAGAATCGTAATTGAACCAAGTGATGCCGTCTTTGTCTTCCATTAAAGAGGCAAGTAGATTTTGTTTTTTACCTTTTCCTGTTGGGTATAGCGTAAGTCCACCTGGAGCTACACGGCTTATTTCCCATGGAGCTAAAGATTGATTTTTATCTGAATTATTTGTGATCGTATAGGTTACGATAATTGAAGTATCCTGTGGATTAGCTTTGTAGTTTTTTGTGAAAACAATACCCAATAAAGAATCCTTTTCTGAAATCAATTCGATACTCAAAGAATCTTTTGCACCACCTTTGTATGGTTTTGTGTCTAATTCTTTTGATGGCGGCCATCCCCAGGCAGATTGTGGGCTTGGCCATAGAGAGGTACCCCAGTTGGTTGCGTTGACATCTTTACCACTCAAACTATTTTTTCCATCCAGGGAGAAAGCGCTGATCCGGCCTGCATTGTTGGCGTCTGCTTCAAAGTAAAGGCCATTGAAATCGAAAGCAAAAATTCCATTTCCTTTATCTTTTGGAGAATAGGGGCTTACTTTTGGTATAGAATCTGTAACAGTGGTGGCCTTTTCAGGAGATCCACAGGAAAACAGAAGTCCTGAGGCTGAAAGAAGGGAAAGAAAGTAAAATATTTTTTTCATAATAGGGTAGTAATAGGTTTAAAGGGTTCCAGAGCACAAATTAATAAACTCATGGAACAATTTATACGATTTTATTAAATAATTCTAAACCATTTCCTGAATTGTACGTTTTTTTATCTGAAATAAATTTTATAACTATCCGAAAGTATAACAAGGCATTATTTTTATGAAAAACGTATTAGATTTTATTATAAACATTCCATGGTGGGTTTACCCAATTTTGTTCTTAGCAGGCGTAGCTTTTAAAGATGTTTTCCTGAACAGAAAACAGACGATCAAGCATAACTTTCCAGTAGTAGGCCATTTACGTTATTTGCTCGAAAAAATTGGTCCCGAACTTCGTCAATATATTGTGGCAAATAACAGAGAAGAATTGCCTTTCAAAAGAAGCGAGCGTTCCTGGGTTTATGCTTCCGCAAAAAGAGAAAATAACTATACAGGATTTGGTACAGATCAGGACATCTTTAGTCCAGGTCATATTTTCATAAATCCAACGATGTTTAATTATGTTCCTCCCAAAGAACATCAATGCAGTAGACATGAGCTTTGTGCCTTGCGCTAAGGTGATAGGTTTGTACAACAAAAGAAAAAGACCATTCAGGCCCTATTCAGCAGTCAATATTTCAGCGATGAGTTTCGGTTCGCTTTCCGCGAAAGCGGTAGACTCTTTAAATAAAGGAGCGTTGAAAGCGGGCTGTTACCACAACACCGGAGAAGGCGGACTTTCACCTTACCATTCCAACGGTGCAGATGTGATCTTCCATTTTGGAACGGGATACTTTGGGGTACGTGATGAGAAAGGGTTCTCGATGGACAAGCTCGCAGACTTAGTTGTGAAAAATCCTTTCGTGAGAGCGATCGAAGTAAAACTTTCTCAAGGTGCTAAACCTGGAAAAGGTGGTGTATTGCCTGCAGCCAAGATTACACAAGAGATTGCTGATATCAGAAAAGTACCGATGGGTAAAGATGCCTTGTCTCCTACCTTTCATACAGAATTTAAAAATATACCAGAGATGGTAGATTTCTTGGAAAAAATCGCAGAACGTACAGGCTTGCCAGTAGGGTTTAAATCTGCCGTAGGGAAAATGGAAATGTGGGAAGAGCTTGCAGACCTTATGTTAAAAACAGGTAAGGGCCCTGACTTCATTACGATCGATGGTGGTGAAGGAGGAACAGGTGCTGCACCACCTGCATTTGCAGACCATGTAGCGGTGCCATTAGTTTTTGCATTTAGTAATGTATACAAAGTATTCGCCAGTCGCGGACTTACGGATAGAATAGTATTTATCGCTTCAGGGAAATTGGGTTTTCCTGCAAAAGCAATGATGGCTTTTGCAATGGGTGCAGATCTAATCAACGTAGCAAGAGAAGCAATGATGTCGATCGGATGTATTCAGGCGCAGGTTTGTCATACGAACCGTTGTCCGGCTGGAATAGCTACACAGAACAAATGGCTGCAAGCCGGAGTAGACGTGCCGTTGAAGTCGGAACGTTTTTACAATTACATGAAAAATCTTCGCAAAGAAATTTTAGAGATCACGCATGCCTGCGGCTATGAACACCCAAGCCAGATGACAATGCAAGACGTAGAAGTAAGCATGGGAGACAACAACCTGACACAAAAAATTGGTGTGACTTACGGCTATACAAAAGTTCCTGTAAAATTTGATGGAGTGCTTGCGCTTAAAAATTGTGAGTATTTGGGAGGGTTGGCCACGAAGAAGGCAGTATAGAGTATGGAACGCGAGTATGGAGAGAATAGATCCTCAATACTCGCGTTCAATACTCTCTGCAGTCGCTCCGGCTCAAGCCGAGTGACGGCTATGGCCAGAGGCCTGCGAAATATTCTCACTCGCCGCGCTTCGCTTGGCAAGCGAGTGCTTTGCTAAAACAAACTTGTTTGCATAATCTCCACCTGCGCAGCCAATGGAATATAATATTTTTTCTTCGAGGTCAACTCTGTACAAATAGCACGCGTACGTACCACACTGTCAATACGGAAGAATTTTTTATTGAAGCGAAAAGTCTCCGTCAATTTTACATCGCTGAGAAAAGCAAGTTTGTGTTC
>JANYCO010000350.1 GCA_025360235.1 Cytophagales bacterium | reverse complement strand
TTTAGTTAGATCGTATACTTTATCGCGTGTCACGCCCATTACCTGGAATCTTTTCACCAAAGAGAGACCAGCAGTCCCATCTGCATAGACGAGGTTATAGACCATTCTTTCGTCGTTCTTTTTAAAGATGCCGATATGGATAATATCCTTTCCTGCAAAAACTTTATCTCCGATCTTTTTAACCATAACTTTACCTTCTTTAGTAAAGACTATAATTTCATCGATCTCCGAACAGTCACAAACGAATTCGTCTTTCTTCATTCCGTAACCAAAGAAACCTTCCGCTTTGTTCACATAAAGCTTTTGGTTGTTGGCTATAACTGTAGAAGCTGAAATGATATCGAAGGTTCTTATCTCTGTTTTACGTTCACGTCCTTTACCATAGTTTTTAAGAAGATTGCTATAATAGTTAACAGCAAAATCAGTAAGATTACTTAAATTATAATCTACATTTTTTATTTCTTCCGCCAGTTCTTTCATCTTTTCATCTTCTTTCTTGATGTCGACGCGGGTAATGCTGCTCAATGGTTTGGCCACCAGGCGAGCAAAGTCATCGTTTTCGATAGGGCGATAGAATTGTTTTGCATAAGGTTTGAATAAAAGATGAAGAATTTCAAACGTCTTTTCGTTTGAGCCAGCCTCTTCGTATTCTTTCATTTTATACATTCCTTTGCTGATAAATATTTTCAACAAAGAACCAAAGAAGATCTTTTCCATCAGATCAACTCTTTTGATCTCTAATTCTCTTTGGAGTAAATCTTTTGTCTGGTCGGTACATATTCTAAGAATCTCTGAAACTCCAAGAAACATAGGCCTATCCTTGACAATCACACAGGCATTAGGAGAAATAGAAACCTCACAATCAGTAAAGGCGTATAAAGCATCGATTGTAATATCAGGATCCGTGCCTGGTTGTAATTGAATTTCTATTTCTACATCCTTGGCAGTATTATCAATTACCTTCTTGATTTTTATTTTTCCCGTTTCACTCGCCTTTACTATAGATTCCATCAGGTTAGTAGTAGTAGTGCTGAAAGGAATTTCTTTGATCAATAATGTTTTCTTGTCTTTTTCTTCTATCCTTGCTCTACAGCGAATTTTTCCTCCTTTTTGTCCGTCGTTATAGTTGGAAACATCCACCATACCGCCTGTTTGGAAGTCAGGATACAATTCAAATTTCTTTTTCTTTAAATAAGCTATTGATGCTTCAATTAGTTCACAAAAATTATGAGGCATTACCTTTGTAGAAAGTCCCACGGCAATTCCTTCAACACCTTGGGCAAGGAGAAGAGGGAATTTAACAGGAAGTGTAACAGGTTCACGTTTTCTACCATCATAAGAAAGTTGCCAGTTAGTAGTATCAGCATTAAAAACAACTTCCAGCGCAAACTTTGAAAGCCTTGCTTCAATATACCTTGAGGCTGCAGCACTATCACCAGTACGGACATCTCCCCAATTACCTTGCGTCTCAATTAAGAGTTCTTTCTGTCCAACATTAACAATAGCATCACCAATAGAGGCATCGCCATGTGGGTGGTACTGCATGGTAGAACCAATAATATTGGCTACTTTATTAAATCTGCCATCGTCCATCTCCTTCATGGCATGAAGGATTCTACGTTGCACAGGTTTTAATCCATCTTCGATAGCTGGTACAGCCCGTTCCAAAATTACGTACGAAGCATATTCGAGAAACCAATTCTCGTATAGACCCGAAACGGGGATGATGTCGTGTATGTTATCGTCTTTCTCTGAATTAGAAAGGCCATCTTTATTATCACTCATTTATAACTTCTGATTAATCAATTACCACGAAAATAAAGAAATATAAGGTTTATCATAAGGAATGTGGATAATTTTTATAAACAAGCCTACAGATGAGCTGCCTAAGAAGCTTGAACTTGCGTTGTTTAACGTTAAATATTCTTAATTTTGGTTTTAAATATCTTTAATAAATGAAAATCACTTCTGCTTTTATACTATTCGGAATAATTTTTAGTTCATGTAGACCTAATGCGATAGAGGGCTTTGATGATAAAGCCTGGAGAGCGGATTATAATGCATGTGGAAATAAAAGAGCGGATTTATGGAAGGTATTGGTCAATAAAAAAGACCAACTTCAGGCACTTGACGATGA
>JANYCO010000341.1 GCA_025360235.1 Cytophagales bacterium | reverse complement strand
TTCAGCTCACCGCTCCGGTTTTATGAATAAATTAAAAAATAAAATTAAGTTAGATAGTAGCACAACAAAAACGTTTTTTAAAAAATTAATCCCTAAAACCACTGGTACGATAAGTTCAGGATATGATTATGGCATTATACCCTTTGCAGCAAACATAAAATATCCAATGGGTTATTTTAGCAGTCAGGGTAATATTGGTTTCTCTTTATTGAGCATACCTTTAGCTGCGACCTATTATTATTCAGATTTAAAATCCGTTTCCGGACTTAATAATTATTTTCGGGTTGCATTTGATGCTAATGCCTATAAAAATGTTACCCAAAATAAAAATTTTGAAAAGTTAGACGAACAGAAGGAGGCACTTAATTCCTTGAATCAAATAAAACAACAACTAACTCAAAAGTTGGCCTTTGCTCAGAACATGCAAAATGGAATCCCTAACAGTTCTGTATTAAATTCTCAACTGTCTAACTATTCAAATCGCTTAAATACGGATAAATATAAGAATCAGGTAAACCCATCTTTGGTAGAAGATTCAATAAAAAAATTAGCACCAAACTCACCAAATGATTCTTTAAAGGCGAATATTAGCATTCCAAAATTAACGTTAACAGATTCTATTAATCAGTTGACGGGTTTGATAAAGAGAAATGATAGTATTTCAAAGAAAGTGGAGCATTATACAGATGCTCTGCAAAAAATTGAGCAGCAAATAAAATCCACTCAAAATAAACTAGAGCTTTTGAAAAACCCACAAAAACTGGCAGAGCAAAATCCCTATATCGGCAAACTAAATTCTTTGATGTCTGGGATTAAAAAATTTGAGATTGGTATGTGTTATCCAAATTACAGCACTTTTTTGGTAAATGGGAGTAGTTTAAAGGGCATCAATGTGGAATGGGAAAAGAAATTTTATGTGGCTTTTACCTATGGTAAAACCATCAATACCATTTTGACCACGAACAATATTATACAGAATCAATTACAAACTGTTAGAAATGGGTTTAACTTTTTTGATTTTTCAAACGTTAGAGATTCCCGAAAAATAGCGGCGCTTAAATTTGGCTACGGTAAAAAAGAGGGCACCCATTTGTATGCTGGGGTTCTTTATGGAGTAGGGCTGCCAAGTTATGTGAGTCAAATATCACAAAATAGTTTAGAAAAAAATATAGTAATTGAGTTAGATGGTAAAATGGCGATAAATGCTTCGAACTCAGTAGAACTCATTTACGGAAAATCAACCTTGTTTCAGAGTGGTCTTCCGGTAACCGGAGAAAATATTCCCAGTGGTTTCCCCTTTAATAAATATCGCTCCAATGCGGGACTTGTTCGCTATAGCTCTTTAATTAAAAAGACCAAGACTAAACTTATAGCTACAGGCAGGTTAATAGATCCTTTTTTCAACAGTTATGGCGTTGGATTTATGCGTTCCGACAATTTGCGCTATGAATTAAAAATAGAACAGGAGTTAAGCAGAAAAATAAAATTCAGTGGATTTTACCGTAAAGACAGAGATAATTTGCTCAATACGTTTACCTATACAACTCAGTTACAAACGATGGGTGCCACCCTATCGATTAAAATAGATAAACGACTCCTGTTAAAGGCTTCATTTATGCCGGTCATACAAAATATTAGCTCTAAGGATACCGGGTTGAAAGTAAGCCATCCGGTTAATAATATTTCAAATGTAATAGTAACTTATACGCCTAAAACCAGAAACATTACAAGTGTATTTACAGCTATGTACAGTTATTATAGCCTGAGTGGTACAGGAGGGAAAAGTAGTTTTTTTCAGAACTACTTAGTTAATAATAACACTACATTCAATCCACATTTTAAAAACGATTTTTCCATAAATTATTTTCAGAATAACGACAATGACAGCTTGAACAATAGCACTTTTTTATTTTCAAATAGCCTCTCTTATGCTTCCAGCAGAGGAGTTATCATAACAGGAGGAATTAAATTTGTGCATAATAACCTAATTAAAAGTCAAACAGGAGGCTTATTAAAAATAAATATTCCTATTATAAAACACGTTCATTTAGAGCTATTGGCTGAAAAATTAGTTTTAGGTGATTTTTATAATAGCTATAACATAGAGCAAATAAAAAAATTTCCTTTTTATGGGTATGCTAAACTAATTATTAGTTGGTAGAATTCATTAAATCAGCTCAAATGTTAAGCTTGTCTTGTAAAAAGATTAAATGAATATGAATAATCAAAAAAACATCTTAGAATAGCAATAATAATTTTTTTAACATAAATTAAATTCCTATTATTGTTTTAGGAATACACACAAAGTATGAAGCATTATTATCATTTAGTTCTGGTTTTTATATTCATTTTTGGATGTTCTACCGTAAAGGCACAATTAAGTATTCTTAATTCTTCCGTAAATGAATATAATATTTCAGCGAAAGGTTTGCTTGAAGTAAGCGTTATGAACCCACAGCATGATGTACAAGTTATATTAGACGGAAAAATCTTCAACGCACAAAATGAGGTAATCATGGACGTTACTTCTAATCCCTTTGTACTTAAAAAAGGAATAAATAATACGGCGCAGTTAAATGTTAGTATAGCTTCTGTTAACTATACCGGTAACGATCAATCAAATTACATCAAAACATCGCATACACTTCCTTCTGGAAAATTTCGGTATTGTGCCATTA
>JANYCO010000319.1 GCA_025360235.1 Cytophagales bacterium | reverse complement strand
TGCCATCACTTCTAAAACTAAAGCCATTATGTACTCTAGTCCTTGTAATCCTACAGGGTCTGTGTTCAACGAAAAAGAACTTACTGCCATTGCAGATGTTGTTGCAAAACATGAAAACCTTTTCATCATCGCTGATGAGATTTATGAATACATCAATTTTGAAGGAAAAAATTTCTCTATAGGAAGTCTTCCTTCAGTAAAAGACAGAACTGTTACTGTAAACGGTTTCTCTAAAGGATACGCGATGACTGGCTGGAGAGTTGGTTATATCGCCGCTCCGAAATGGATCGCTGCTGCCTGTGATAAAGTGCAGGGACAAGTTACTTCTGGTACATGCTCAATCGCTCAGAAGGCAGCTTTCGCAGCTATCACTGGTGATAATTCTGCTGCTAAAGAAATGGCAACTGCTTATAAGAGAAGAAGAGATCTTGTTTTAGGCTTGATGAAAGATATCCCAGGAGTAAAATACAATGTTCCACAGGGAGCTTTCTATGCATTTCCTGATATCAGTTTTTATCTTGGCAAATCGTTTAACGGAGTGAAGATAGAAAAAGCAAGTGATCTTGCTATGTACCTTCTGAACGAAGCATTTGTAGCTACTGTAGGCGGTGACGCTTTCGGTGCTCCTCAGTGTATTCGTATTTCCTTCGCTGCCTCAGACGATAATTTGAAAGAAGCGATGAAAAGAATAAAAGAAGCGTTGGCTAAATTACAGTAATTAAAAAAAAGGTAAAAAGCGAAAGGTGAAAAATTTATAATTAATATTTATAAATTTTTCACCTTCAACCTTTAACCCTATGCAGAAAAAAAACTACGCCTCCCTTGAAGAAATTTTTAATGCCTTCAACACCCTGAAAATACTGGTGATAGGAGATGTTATGATCGATTCTTACCTTTGGGGGAAAGTTGAACGTATCTCTCCTGAGGCTCCTGTTCCTATTCTTAATGTTCAAAAAAGAGAAAACCGTTTAGGAGGCGCTGCCAACGTAGCGTTAAATGTGCAAGCACTTGGTGCAACTCCAATTCTTTGTTCTGTGATCGGTAACGATATGGATGGAAACAATCTTCTAAAGCTTTTAGAAGAAAATAAATTAAGCAAAGAAGGAATTATTCTTAGTGAAGAAAGAATCACCACCATCAAACACCGTATTATTTCAGGCTCTCACCACCTGCTCCGGGTGGATCAGGAAACAGATAAAGAAATAACGGCAACTGAAAAAAAGAAACTTATTGAAAAAATAGTTTCACTTCTTTCACAGGTTGATGCTGTAATCTTTGAAGACTATGACAAAGGCGTTTTGAATAAAGAAGTTATTTCTACTATCATTGCGAAAGCAAAAGAAAAAAACATTCCTACCATTGTAGATCCCAAGAAAAGAAATTTCCTTCATTACAAAGGTGCTTCTCTTTTCAAACCCAATAAAAAAGAATTAAAAGAAGGGCTTAAAATTGATTCGGACCTAAACGATATACAGGACGTCGAAAAATCTGTTCGACAACTAAAAGATCAAATGCAGTTGGAGTCCGTATTGATGACCCTTTCAGAAAATGGCGTTTATTTTCAAAACGACAAAGAACAAATTCATCTTCCTGCACATATCCGCAAAATAGCCGATGTATCCGGAGCAGGTGATACTGTAGTAAGTACTGCAGCGCTATGTTTGGCGCTAGCTTTGCCTTCCAGATTTATTGCTGGTCTCTCCAATTTGGCTGGTGGATTAGTTTGCGAACAAGTAGGTGTAGTACCTATTGAAAAAAATAAATTGCTGGAAGAAGCGATTATTGAAAAATTAATGGTTAATTATTTTTTAGAAAAAAATCGTAATTCGTAATTTTTAATTCGCAATTGACTATTACTTTTTATACAACCAACTTTCTGGATTCAATTTTACATTACTTTTCCAGATCTGAAATTGGAGTTGCGTTACCTCATCCGAATCAGTATAAACAATGCCGATAGCCTGTTTTGAAGATACCTCATCACCCGTTTTTACAGATACTGTTTTCATTTTTGCATATACTGTAAAATAATCACCGTGTTGGATCATCACTACTTTATTCATCCCAGGCACCTCTGCTACCGTAATTACTTTACCCTGAAAAGCAGCTCGTACTGGTTCGTCTCTTGTTGTTTGAATATCAACACCAAGATTATCAACATAAACCCCTTTTAATACCGGATGTGCTTGTTTGCCAAAATGCTGAACGATACTACCTTTTAATACAGGCCATGGGAGTTTTCCTTCATTATCTGTGAATGAGCCTGAAAGCGCTTTTGCCTCAGGAGTGAGTTCAAGATTGAATTCTTCCTTTTTATTTTTGGCATTTTTATTCTGAGGAGTATTGTTCTTGTTCGACTTATTCTTTTTCTCTGCTGCTTTCTTAGCCGCCAGAATCGCTTTTTCCCGCTCCGCTGCGATCATGTCTGTAATAAGTTTTTCAAGCTTTTTGATCGACTTTTTTCTTTCTTCTAATTCTTTTCTAAGTATTTTCTCCCTTTCGCTCAATTCCACCAATACTTTCTTCTGTTCGTTCTTTTCCTGGT
>JANYCO010000313.1 GCA_025360235.1 Cytophagales bacterium | reverse complement strand
TACGAAGTATTTGTACGTAGTTTTAAAGACAACAATGGCGATGGTCAGGGAGATCTGAAAGGATTAATTTCTAAACTGGATTACCTCAATGATGGTAAATCTTCTACAAAAACAGATTTGGGAGTGACGGGACTCTGGTTGATGCCAATTCACCAGTCGCCAAGTTACCATGGATACGATGTTACCGATTACCGCACGGTTGAGCAGGATTATGGTACGAATGCAGATTTTAAAACATTAATAACAGAAGCGCATAAACGTGGGATAAAAGTGATTATTGATTATGTCATGAATCATACCTCTTCACAACATCCGTGGTTTACTGCTTCTACAAATCCATTGGATCCAAAACGAAATTGGTACGTTTGGCAAAATCCAAAACCACTAATGACAGGTCCGTGGGGGCAAACAGTCTGGTATCCTCTGAACGCAAGCAATTATTACGCAATTTTTTGGTCGGGAATGCCGGACCTGAATTATACCACACCTGAAGTGAAAACTGAAATGTTTGATGTGGCGAGGTTCTGGTTGCAAGATATGAATGTGGATGGTTTTCGGTTGGATGCTGTAAAATATGTTATTGAAAACGGAACAACCTTGCAGGATACTCCAGAAACAATAGCGTTCTGGAAAGACTTCAGTACCTTTTACAAAACAGCAAAAACAGATGCTTATGCTATTGGAGAAGCCTGGTCCTCTACCAGCATAGCAAAACAATATGTGAACGGTAATGCACTTGATAATTGTTTTGAATTTGATATGGCGTCCGCTATCGTTGCAGCATCCAATTCCGGTAATACAACAGCCTTAAAATCGCAGATCGATACAGTAATGGCTTCCTATCCTTTTTTACAGTTTGGCTCCTTCCTTACCAACCATGATATGAACAGGGTAATGGATCAGCTAGGCAACAGTACTTCAAAAGCGAAATTAGCTTCGAGTCTTTTGTTAACACTTCCTGGAGTTCCTTATATTTATTACGGAGAAGAAATTGGTATGAACGGTAGTGGAGTGGATGAAAATAAAAGAACTCCTCTGCAATGGACAAGTACTGCTCAGGCGGGTTTTACAACAGGCACCCCATGGCGACCAGTGAACTCAGATTACAAAACAAAAAATATTACGACTCAAAAGGGTGATGCTACTTCTTTGTGGAATAACTATCGAAAACTTATTTCTATCCGCAACAGTGAGGCTGCTTTGAGAAGAGGTAATTATCAGTCTGTGTCAGCTTCAACTACTTCTGTTGTCGCTTTTCTTCGTCAGTACGGTGATGAAAATGTACTTGTAATTTCTAACACAAGTTCGGGTGCCGTATCAAACGTTCTTTTGAATTTAACTCAGGGAGGAATTATTCCAGGACCTTATCAACTCTTGGAATTACAAGGCGTGGATCAATTGCCATTAACGATAGATAATACAGGAGGGTTTTCAAACCTTTCTATTGCTCAGATTCCGGCCCAGAGCACTTTAATTTATAAATTGAATTCAACGCTTACAGGAGTAGAAAGTCAATTGGGAGCAAGCAATACAGTAGTTTACCCTGTTCCTACAAACAAAGAACTTTTTATAAAGTATTCCAATGTGATTACAGGTCTTGTTCACTATAAAATAACGGATTTAATAGGAGCGGAAAGAATGTCATCGTCTTTCATGGCTACAAGTCAAGTGGTACAGCACTCTTTATCTTGTGAAACACTTCCTTCCGGTGTTTACCTGTTGACCATAGAATACAATGGAACAACAGAGGTCTCAAGAATTATAGTCCAGAAGTAAATCTTGTGTTATGATGACACAAAAAAAATCGCAAGACTACCGTAAGTATCAATAGTTTTACCAGAATATTCAGTCCATATTATGTAACCTTTTTCATTTTTATTATCTGTTGTTTATTAATTACTTGCCTCGATGTATTGTTTTTTTTTGTTGATATTTTCAATTGACAAATAGCCTTTCCCATGATAATCCACTTGTTTTGAAGAGTTCTATTTGGCTTCCATCTGTTTCATTTGGACAAGCCCGTTTCCAAGTTCAAGGTGTGTTATTCAGAATAAAATTGGTTTGCTCTAAAAATACGTCACAAAAAAAATTGCATTATTTAATTATTTATGAGAACAATGAAAGGATTAATAACTAGAAACGATTTAATGTTTTATATAAAAGCTGGATTGATGATGGTCATCCTACTAATATATACGGTCAACCTTCGTGCACAATTTATCATTACTGTCAGAGAAGGTTGGGACGGTGCAAAAATTCAGGGAAGTGGTTTTGTTGATTATGGGAGTGGAAAGATCGGATCATTTGTTGAACGTCGCGAGATGATTAAAAAATAGTTAATACATTTCTGATTTTCCAAACTCACACTCACTCACTTTGGGAAAATCAGAAATTATAATTGCCCTATAAGTTTCTTAAGGATTTTTTAGTTAGAAGTAATTGGAAATAGTGACATCCTTTTTTTAATAAATTAAAAAATCAAGGAGCGTATAGAAGTAATTTAAAATTCATAATTCAACATTAATAACTTAAAAAGAGTCGTTATGAAAAAAATAGGCGCGCAATTTTTACAGAAATTTTTATTGTTAATAATTACAGTCTCTTTACAGACTGTTGTCTTTGCACAAGGTATTACATTACCTCCTGTAAGCGCTTCTATACAATTCACAAACCCTATCACATCAAGCAATATGTTTATGGTAGTGGATGGAAATCCTGCAGACGAAGCCTATACAGAAGTAGCAACGCTTGGAGGTGTGCAATGCCGTAGAATTCCTGCCGGAAAATTTATGTACGTTGGTTGCAATAGAGCCACGATCCCTACAAGTCAGAATAATTTAATGATCGCCATCACCTATTATGCAGGAAGCAATAATAGTGTTTGGTTTAATTATAATGGAACATCCAACGATTACCAGGGAGCGGATTTTCAAAAAACAAAATCAAATCAATGGGTAACCGCTATTGTTACAATTACGGACGGCGCCTTGAAAGGGGTGATGAACGGTGGTGCAGATTTTAGAATGGGTTTTGGCGGGGAAGATAATTATATCAAAGAAATAAAAGTTTACAAAGGGGCATTAGACCCACTTTCACAAACTGTTCCGACACCAACAGGTAGTACTATTTCTGAATTCAAAAATAAATCATTTGCAGGATATCAGATCTGGCACAAAGCCGGATCAACTGCTGCTGACTGGGTACACTGGTCTTACGGAGTAATCCCTTATGCGGGTTTTCATGTAGGGGAAGATATCGCAAGTTTTCCGGATCTGTCAAGTTATCCTGATACAGATACCTACCTAACGAATTTAGCACCGTTAGGAAATGGTAAACCAACACGTTTATACAACGATGCTGATGCTACAATCATCAACAGACAAATGGGCTGGCTTCAAACGGCAGGTCTAGACGGTGTCGCGATCCAACGATTTGTTGGTCCGATAGGAAGGAGTATTACCATTACTCCTGAGTCTCATTTAACCAATGTGAAAAATGCCTGCGAAGCAACGGGAAGATTATTTTATATCTGTTACGATCTGAATGGATCGGATGCTACAATTCTGCAACGGATGCAAACGGATTGGGTCTATGAGATTGAACAAATGCGGGCTTTAACTTCTTCTCCAAATTATGCCACTGTAAATGGAAAACCTGTGGTAGAAATGTGGGGTATTGGTTATGATATGATCACCAGTAATCAAACATGCAAAGATCTTATTCATTTTTTCCAAAGCAGGGGTTGTTATGTTATTGGAGGAACTCCACGTGGATGGAGAACAAATTCAGAAGGAGCCAATCCTAATTTTCTGGATGTCTATAATGAGTTAGACGCAGTCTCTCCTTGGACCGTGGGTGTGTACAACGATATTCCAGGTGCAAATAATTATTTAACATCTAAAATGGTAGACGATAAAATCTACTGTGATGCAAATGTTATCGATTATCTCCCTGTTGTTTTTGCCGGAAGTGCCAACTGGTTGAGTTCCGATGGTACATTCTCTCAAACCGACAGAGCAGGAGGGAACCTGCTTTGGCAACAAGTACTAAACGCAAAATCTATTGGACTTACAAGTGTATACTTTGCTATGTTGGATGAGTTTGAAGAAAGTACAAATTTAATCAATGGTGCGGTAGACTATTTTGATATTCCCACCGATCAGTATTTTGAAACGTTTGCAAAAGATGGCGTCTGGACTTCTTCCGATTATTATTTACGACTAGCTTCTAAAGCCACTCTGCTATTAAGAAACCAAACGCCTGTTGTGGCAACAATACCAGTAGAATATTCACTTGGTCCTATCTATCACAGAAATAGTTTTGAAAGCAGAACTACTTTATATACTATGAATGGAACCTCTTCTACTAAAACATTAAAAATTGACCCCTGCTTCTACAATCCAACATTGGTGAGCAATACAGGCATTACCAGTCCATCGGTAATTATTGTAAACGAACCAGCCAATACCAAAAGCGGAATTTACAGCGTGAAAGCAACCGGTACACCAACCTCCGCTTCTTCTTCGAATTATTATTATAAAATATCCGATACGAAGATTACAGTAAAAGCGAACATGCAATTAAGTTTCTGGAAATTGTCAGTGAATACTTTAGGACAATATACTTCAGTAGATTTATTATTTCAATCCGGAAAGCGACTGAAAAATATAGCTACATATACTGATAACAATGGTGCTGCCATGACACCAGCGGTAGCAAGGGGCACAGTAGGTACCTGGCAAAAATTTACCTGCCAGATCGGAACCGGGCAACTTATCGGCGATGTCATAACAGGAATTCTTATTGGTTACGACAATCCCTCCAACAGCGGAAGTTATTCAGCTTATTTTGATGATATAATAATTGAAGATGCCTTAGTAGTTACACAAACTCCATACGGCGGCACTCCTTGGCCAATACAAGGAAAGATAGAAGCTGAGAATTTTGACAATGGAGGAGAAGGTGTTTCTTATCATGATGCTGAAGCGGCAAATTTATTCAACGTCTTTCGTACCACAGAAGGCGTGGATGAAGAAGCAACCAGTGATGTAGGAGGAGGATATGATGTCGGCTGGATCCAAACAGGGGAATGGATGGAGTATACCGTGAATGTTCAAACAGCAGGATTGTATACATTAGAAGCAAGAATTGCATCAGGAAATGCAGGTACTAAAACCATGCACGTAGAAATGGATGGAGTAGATATCTCAGGGCCGATGTCTACAACAACCGCAGCAGGCTGGCAAACCTTTCAGACAATAAGTGTGACTACTTCAGCACTTACAGCTGGTATCAAAACCATGCGAATTGTAATCGATGCCGGAGGCTTTAATCTGAATTATGTGAATTTCATTTTGTCTGTTCCGTTAAGTATTAATCAGATTGAAGATTATAATAGTTCGGGTAACAGAGGTATTTCAAGTATAACAGTAAGTCCTAATCCAGTAAAAGCCGGAGGAAGTATTGCGATGCAATTTGCAAATCAGGACTCGGACAACTATCAGTTTCGTATGTATAATTATTTAGGTCAGGTCGTTCTTCAAACGAATTTAAATGGAGTAGCCAATAATCATTCGCTGGATTTACCGCAACTGTTACCAGGCTACTATCAAATGGAGATCATCAGCGAATCAAAGAATCGTACGTTACTGAAAATTATAGTGCAGTAATTTTCAGTAACGTAGTAGATTTTTAAAATTAGAATAGACAGTTTTACCTTTGTTCAAAAGTATATATAAGAGTCATACCTCTGGAAAAGAATATATTATGACTTTTAAACGTAATTTTAGGTAGAAACACTTAATAAGAATTTAATTCTTACAGTTTTTTTGTAACTTCACAAATCAAACTGTTTTATATTTATGGATTATTGAACTTTTTTTTCAAAGTTCGTATGACTGAGTACTTAAAAAACAGAAGCTTAGCAGGCCCAACAATGAATTATAACTTTATTTTATGAACTATAAGTATTTTCTGATTATCTATTTCTTCTTTATTTTTTCAGCAAATGCTAATGATTTGGACGATAGTATTTTTGTTCAGCTGGATAGTCTTTTGGAACAAAAGCAGAAATTGAGAGAAAAAAAATTGTTACGCATTGAATCCCTTAATCAACAGTTGCGTGACAGCGAGCAGAAAAAGGAAGTCAGTTTTCAATATCAGATCTGCGCCAATCTTTTTGAAGAATATAAATCATTTCAATACGACTCCGCTTTTAAATATACCAATAAGATGCTAGCCTTGGCATTTGTGCTTAAGGATAAA
>JANYCO010000304.1 GCA_025360235.1 Cytophagales bacterium | reverse complement strand
AAAATTCCAAACGGTAGCGAGAGGAAAAAGAAAATCGAAAAAGAGGTAAAACTTTTCTACCCTAGTTTTAAAATATTTTGCTGCTACAAAATGCCCTAATTCATGTAAAGTAATAAGTATTGATAAACTGACAAAAAGTTGTAAAACTTGTACCCAAGTAGTTCCCATTATAAATAAATTTTAAACTTTGATAATTAAATTTTGTGCCAACTTCCGCGTCTCGGTGTCGGTATTGATATAGTCTTCCAAGGAAGGATTTTTTATAAAACTCATTTTTGCCATACAACGTTCAATAACGTCGGAAATTTCTAAAAAGGATATTTTGTCATTCAGAAATTCTGCTACGGCTATTTCATTTGCGGCATTGAGTATACAAGGAATATTTCCTCCTTTATCCAATGCCTCGAAAGCAAGTCCTAGATTCCGGAATGTTTCAAGGTCTGGTTTCTCAAAACTTAAATTATGAGAAAGGCTGAAATCAAATCTTGGGAAATCGGAAACCAAACGGTTTGGATAACCCAATGCATATTGGATAGGCAGTTTCATATCCGGCAATCCCATTTGTGCTTTTATCGAACCATCCTCAAACTGGATCATCGAATGGATAATGGATTGTGGATGGACGGTTACTTCAATCTGTTTTGCTTCTATTCCAAACAACCATTTTGCTTCAATCACTTCGAGCCCTTTGTTCATAAGGGAAGCAGAGTCGATGGTTATCTTTGCACCCATACTCCAGTTGGGGTGTTTGAGTGCCTGAGCTTTGGTAACGGTTTTAAGAAACTCACGGTCCTTGCCTCTGAAAGGCCCACCAGAAGCGGTAAGAATGATTTTTTCAATTGGGTTATGAAACTCTCCTGCCAGACATTGAAAGATGGCCGAATGTTCTGAATCTACGGGTAGTATATCTACTTTATGTTCTAAGGCTAATTTTGTAACGATCTCACCTGCTACTACCAATGTTTCCTTATTAGCAAGCGCTATATGTTTTCCGGCTTTAATGGCTTTGATGGTAGGCAATAGTCCTGAATAGCCAACAAGTGCTGTAAGCACAATATCGATCACTTCCATTTCCACAACAGAGGCTAGCGATTTTATCCCTGAATAAACTTTTATACCTGCAGGGTCTAAGGCCGAAAAGACCTTATCGTAAAGCGTCTCGTTTGCGATTACTACAGTATTGGGTTTAAACTCTAGTGCTTGTTTGATCAGGAGATCAGCATTGTCCTGAGCGGTCAGTACCTCAACTACAAACTTATCGTGATGTTGCCTTATAACATCCAGGGCCTGTGTACCAATTGAGCCTGTGGAGCCAAGTATAGCTATATGTCTTTTGTTATTCTGTTTCAACGTTCTGGTCTTTCAGCCCTGTACTGTTTTGTGGGCCAACAAATCTTTCAAATATAAATGAATATCGGGGAATAAGCAATAATGATTAGGATTCGTTGGATTAAAAGAATTGTAGGATTAATCTCGTAGTATATCCATCTAGTTGTTTTTTTATGAATGATTCTTTCCTCCTTAACTTCTTAAATAAACTACCATTCAATCTCTTTTTTTCCTAACCCTTGGAGATACTCATTCGTCTTACTAAAATGTTTATTTCCAAAGAATCCATTGTAAGCGGAGAAAGGTGAAGGGTGTGCAGATTTTAACACCAAATGTTTTTTTGTGTCAATAATGGCGCCTTTCTTTTGAGCGTAGGCGCCCCAGAGAATAAAGACAACAGACGTTTTTTCTTCTGAAACTTTTCGGATTACTTCATCAGTAAACTCTTCCCAGCCTTGGTTTTGATGAGAACCTGCGGTATTGGCCCGTACCGTAAGGGTAGCGTTTAAGAGCAACACGCCTTGTTTGGCCCAACGCTCCAGATTACCACTTTCGGGGATTGCTTTACCTAAATCATCAAGGATTTCTTTGAAAATATTTTTTAAAGAAGGAGGGTGGCGTACACCTTCGTTTACAGAGAAACAAAGGCCGTTAGCTTGTCCCGGTCCATGATAGGGGTCTTGGCCAATGATAACCACTTTTACATTGTCAAAGGTACATTTATCAAAAGCATTAAAGATAAGGCTGCCTGAAGGATAGATTAGTTGTGTGCTTTTCTCCTGTTTTACAAACGCTGTTAATTTCTTAAAATAGGATTTTTCGAATTCAGGATTTAACCTTTCTTTCCAGGATTCTTCAATGGCTACGTTCATTTTATATATAAATTATTAGTATTCTAGGCTTTTCACAAAGTTTAAAATTAAATAATATAAATCCTGTACGATTTGGGATTTATTTTCTAAATTAGTAAAAATTAAATACAATATCCTATAGTATTTATGTCTGAAATGGTAACGGAAATAACGAATGGTATTAAGGTAAGCGTGATAACCGCTTATCAACCGGAATATTCCAGTCCAGGACAGTCACATTATGTTTTTAACTATAGGATTTACATCGAAAATCACAGTGAGTATACAATTCAATTATTACGACGTCACTGGTTTATTTATGACTCTAATGGAGCAGAAAGACAAGTTGAAGGGGAAGGTGTAGTTGGTCAACAGCCAGTGATAGCGCCAGGTGAATCATATGAATATATCTCCGGATGTAATTTAAATACAGAGATTGGGAAAATGCTGGGTACTTATATCATGCAACGCACCGTCGATGAAAATAAATTTACAGTTAAGATCCCAGCCTTCAATATGATCGTGCCTTACAGGCTCAATTAATTTTTTCAGGTTGAACAAGCTCTTTATAGTTCTTCAGTATTTCAAATACGTATTAAAAGCTGGTGACGCACATTCACTTCATTCTCCTTATGCTTTTGATTTTTATACTAAAATAATAAAAGACGAAACAGTTTTTTCAGATTTCTTAGAAATTGAATTGCTGAGAAAAGAACTTAAAAATAATTTTCAATCTATTTCAGTAACAGATTTGGGTGCAGGATCTGGAGTTAATAATTCGAAAATAAAAACTATTTCTTCGATCTGTAAAATTGCTGAAAAGAACCCGACATTGGCTCAGCTCATCTATCGGATTGTAAAAAAACAACAGCCAAAAATAGTAATAGACTTAGGGACTTCGCTTGGTATCACTACGATTTATGAGGCCAAAGCCACACCGTTAGGGAAAGTATATACGTTTGAAGGTTGTCCGAATACGGCTGCTGTTGCTCATGAAAATTTTAAAAAAGTAAAGGTAGAAAACATTGAAATCGTTGTCGGGAATATTGATACAACATTGAAAGAGACACTAAATAAAATACCGAAAGTAGATTTTGTTTTCTTTGATGCTAACCATCGGTACGAACCAACGCTAAATTATTTTTTACAATGCCTCAATAAATCGGATGAAAATTCTGTTTTTGTTTTTGATGATATTTATTGGTCGGTTGGAATGAAAAAAGCCTGGGAGGAAATTAAGCGTCATCCTTCTGTTGGAATGTCGATGGACTTATTTTTTATTGGAATTATTTTCTTCAGAAAAAAGCAGCCGGTTCAACACTTTACATTGCGCTAAAATCGAACATTTTGTCTTCCAGATTTGGCAAAGTAATAGTAAAGGTAGTTCCTACTCCAAGCTTAGAGTCCACTTTTATTTCACCTCCCAAACGTTCTACCGCTTGTCGGGCAATGTACAGGCCAAGTCCGGAACCAAATGAATTTTCAGAGGCGCGGAAAAACATATTAAAAATTTTGGATTGGTATTCTTTTTTGATTCCTACACCATTGTCTTCAATTGAAATAACAGCATGAGATTTTGTAACATTCACCTGAATATTTACAAAAGATTTTCTTTTGGTACCTGGGTCCTGATATTTAATGGAATTGGATAAGAAATTATTCAGGAAAATAGAAATGCGTTTAGGGTCAGAGTAGAAGTCTTTATTACCTTTTACTTTTGTGATAAAATCTACCTTATCTGCCCCTTCCATAAAACGAAGATTTTCTTTACAATCCGAAATGATGGTAGCAAAATCAACTTCTTCAATATCTACCGAAGCACGGCTGTTGCGTGAAAAATTAATTAAGTCCGAAATAAAATTGTCGAGTTTAATGGCACTTTTTTCGATCAATCTCAAATAATTTACTTTATCCGCTTCATCGGCCTGGTTGTTAATAATATTTACCAAGCCCAGGATAGATCTCAAAGGAGCGCGCAGATCATGGGAAGCGCGGTAAACAAAACTATCCAATTCGAAATTTGTTTGTACTATGGTAGCTTCATTGTTTTTTCGTTGTGTAATATCCCTGGCAAAAACACTAACTCCGGATACATTATTATATATGTCGTAAATAGGATTGTATGAAATTTCATAAAATATATTTTCCTTCTTTTTAGACTGCCAGGAAAATTCAGCCGTTACTCTCTTTCCTTTCAAAGCGGTGATATGTAAAGCCAGCCAACCGTCTTTGCTTAAGTTGGGTAGAATGGCATAAAGATTATCGCCAACTTTTATTTTCTTTTTATAATTATTTTTTATCAGTTCGGTGAAAGAACTGTTAGCGGTGGTAAGGCTTAGTTCATTGTCTACCGACCAAACAAGATCAGAAGTATTTTCGATAAG
>JANYCO010000288.1 GCA_025360235.1 Cytophagales bacterium | reverse complement strand
GTCATTTTTCCATGAAGCATGCCTACTTTATATTCAGGAAATGCTCTTTCAATGGCGTTAAAACCATCCATCAGGTCTTTTAAATCCATCTTTTCGGACTCTTCAATAAGTGGGTATACAATGTAAATCTGACGTCCTTCTTCTAATTGTTTTCTAATAAAACCGAATACATTGATTCGATGACGATCATGACGATGAAGTGTTTTAATTGGTTTTCGTCCCACCGGCAATTCATCAATAACAGATAGATCAAGGTCGCCATATAGTGTCATGGCAAGCGTACGTGGTATAGGTGTAGCGGTCATCACGAGTACATGCGGACGAATGGTTTTATTTTTATTCCAGAGTTTGGCTCTTTGCTCCACTCCAAAACGATGTTGTTCATCTATCACTGCCAATCCCAAATTATAAAATTTTACAGGATCTTCAAGTAAAGCATGAGTTCCTACAATAATTTTTAATGATCTGCTTAATAAATTTTCATGAATGACCGTCCTCTCTGCTTTTTTAGTTGAACCAGTAAGCAGCGCAATAGAAATATTTAATTTATCTGCTAATTCTTTTAGGCCTGTGTAATGTTGATTGGCTAAAATCTCTGTTGGTGCCATTATACAAGCCTGACTATCGCTGTCAATCGCCATAAGCATACAAATGAAGGCTACAATAGTTTTGCCACTTCCTACATCTCCTTGTAAGAGTCTGTTCATTTGTTTTCCCGAACAAACGTCTTTGTATATTTCTTTGATTACTTTTTTCTGTGCATTCGTAAGATCAAAAGGAAGATGATTTTTGTAGAAGTCGTTTAGCGTTGGAATATTTTTAAATACAAAACCTTTGTTGGCTTTAGCTCTGCCGTTCTTAGAGCGCAGCAATTTCAATTGTATGTAAAAAAGTTCTTCGAATTTTAGTCGGCTTATTGATAATTTTAATTTCTGTTCATTTTCAGGAAAATGAATTTGACGATAAGCCTCTTCGCGTCGGATTAATTTTTGTTCTTTTAATAAATAGTCGGGGAGCGTTTCTTCCAACTGTTTTAAGGCAGTTTCTGCAAGTGTTTTTTGAATTTTAGCAATTGCTTTACTATCCACATGACTGTTTTTTAAACGTTCTGTTGTACCATAAATAGGAACAAGTCCTTTGTGTATTTCAGCTTCGCTAAGCGGTTCAATTTCAGGATGGGCAATATTGAGTTTGCTTCCGAATAAAGCAGGTTTTCCATAGATAATATAATCTAGGTTGGGCTTTATTTTTTTAAGAACAAATTGTGCTCCCTGAAACCAAACCAATTCGATTATTCCTGTGCCATCAGAAAAAATCGCAACGAGTCTTTTTTTATTTCCTTCACCAATCATTTGCATACTTTTTATTCGTCCTTTGACTTGAATAAAAGACATGTCTTCGTGGGCCTCCATTAGTTTATGAAAACTACTCCGGTCTTCGTAGCGGAAAGGGAAATAATTGAGAAGATCATCAAACGTAAAAATTCCTAATTCGGTGTTGAGCAATGCAGCTCTTTGAGGGCCAATCCCTTTTAAAAATTCGATTTTGGTATCTAAATATGGTGGCATTTGTTGTAAAAAATATAGACGAAGATACTCAATATCGTTGATTAATCCATGGTGTATAATTATAATTGTTTTGAGTTTTAATTTTAATAAATAAGCTATAACTTACTGATTGAATCAGTGATTATTAGTTTTTAATATGAAAAAAATCAGATCAGCCTTTTCTATAGCGATTTTACTTTTGCTGGTAAATTCTTCAATGGCTCAGAATCAAATAAAAGATCCGGGATTTGAAAATTCAGGTATTGGGTGGACTTTATGGGGCGGGGCAGTACAACGGGATGTTGTACGGAGTGGAAATTATGCATTGAAAGTTAAAGTGGATGCACCCAAATGGAGTGGGGCAGACCAAATGATTTTTTTGTCAGAAGGAATTACTAAAGTAGAAGTTTCAGGCTGGATGAAAACAGAAAACGTTGTTCAAGGGGCATTAAATTATGAACAGGCACGCATAGCAGTTGAATTTTATGATAACAATAATGCCCAGGTAGGTGGCTACCCTCCTGTAGTTGGCCAATCTATTGGTAGTACAGAATGGAAGAGTTTTAGCAATACTTATTTGGTTCCCAAAGGAGCAGCACAAGTTAAGATTCAAACCGTGATGGGTAATTGTGCAGGTACTGTTTATTTTGATGATATCGAAGTATTGCTTTTAAATGAAAATGGAGAGAATGTAGAAGCAGGCTCTAAATCTGGTCCTATGGACGAAGGGAAGTGGTACAATGTGACGTTGAATACAAAAAATACAGGAAGTCATTATGTGGATTGGTCGTCTTTACTAGACGCACCTGCGGGGAAACATGGGTTTGCAAAAGCAGTAGATGACCGAATAGAATTTGAAGACGGAACTCCAGCACTTTTTTGGGGAACGAATCTTGTTGCTAGTTCAGCCTTCCCAAGTAAATCCCAGGCGGATTCGGTAGCACAGCGCCTTTCAAAAATGGGCTGTAATCTGATTCGTCTCCATC
>JANYCO010000269.1 GCA_025360235.1 Cytophagales bacterium | reverse complement strand
CCAATTTTAAAATCGCTAAAATATATCCTAAAACCTTTAACCGGTATGGCTTATAGAACTTTTATGCGTAATTTAGTCGGACAACAATGATTTTTACCCTAAAATTTCTTTCCCATTTTATTTATATAATCCAAAAATCTTAAACAAACCTCTACTCATCTGCAATGTAAAATTTGCATACACTTCTGTTTTAAAGAATTATTTTTAATCCCTGAAAATAGAATTAAACAGATGCATTCTCCATTAAAAAAAAGACTGGAATGTAGATATTTTATTACAATTGTTTTTTGTGAAAATAAAAGAGTACTTTGCAATAACAAATCGCCCCATTTTGAGATTTGATTATTGATAGCCTGATCAAATCCACTATCCGGGGAGCTTTTTCACCATACTATATACCATGAATCAAAATTTTGAAATTTTGGATTCTCTAATTGATTCAATTGCACTTTTGAACAATAAAGGAGAAATTATGTTCACCAATAAAGCCTGGAAGAAATTTCTATTGGATAATGCTGGTGAAATTAGTAAAGCAGACTGCTATGTGAACTATCTGGAAGTGTGTCACAAAGTAGATGGGGAAGAATTCGAAAATGCAAAACAAGCTGCTGATGGAATTCAAACAGTAATAGCAGGCAATTGTGCTCTTTTCGAGATGGAATACGCGTGCCATTCGGACGATATAAAACGATGGTTTATAATGAGAGTAACCCCTCTTGCCACAAATGATAATCTCACCATTGTTGCCCATATCAATATAACAAACAGGAAAATCCTAGAACAAGAAACAGAAATCCAAAACAAAAAAATAAAACTTATAAACGAAAGACTCGAAACTACATTATTAAGAATTACACATGACATTCAAGGTCCAATAGCATCCATCGAAGGGCTTATAAATTTAACCAAATTAGACGATGAGAAGCAAGAACTGAATCCGTATTTTGCAATGATAGAAACAAGCATTTCTAATTTAGGAAAATACATCCAGGATACATTGGATTTTTCAGCAACGAAAAAGTCCGTTGAACTAATAAGTTTTAAAGAACTTATTGACACTTACCTTGAATCTATAAAACACGTTGGAGCTGCTAAATTCATTAACATCACGGCAACTATTGAACAAGTAGTCAATTTTAACTCCTACAAACCGGAAATCGTCTCCATTCTTTCTAATATTATAAATAATAGTTTAAAATATTATGATACAAAAAAACCTGAAAAATTCATTCGGATCACTATCCTTGTAAGCGAATTTGTGGCATCAATATCTATAGTTGATAATGGGATAGGAATCAATTCAGATCAAATTCCCCAAATATTTGATCTGAATTTTCAAATCAACAAAAACTCTGGAGCTGGAATAGGGCTTCATTTGGTAAAAAAATCCGTATCAATGTTACACGGAACGATACAAGTAAATTCTACTTTCGGCAATGGAACAGAATTTAATATTACCATTCCCAATATAATAAGCGTGGATAAGTGAAATAATATTTCAAATTTTACTTTCCGAAAAACAGAACTTGAATTGAAAAATTTTCATTAAAATAATTTTCTAAAATTAAATTTCAGGAATAAAAAATACTATCATCCTTCCAATCCAAGAAATTCTAATCAAAAACGATGTATATACCCCACCCCGTTTGAGCCGATTATTACCTTATCCAAAAATCCATTTAATTTTTTATTAGCATGCCTTACGTTGACTGTATAAAGAGTAGCATCCAACAAAAGTAAAAAGCCTCCCTGCAACATGAGCGATTGTCCGAAACCCAAATTCCTATCATGATTAATAGTTTTAGATCTTTCTGTCAAATACAAGCCGCCGGTTATGTATACAAGATCAAGACCGGAATTAATAAGAAAAGATTTCTCTGCTTTTTGTTGTTCCTTATAAGTCTGACGAAAAGGCAATTCGTATTTACCCTTTTTGGCTCCAAAATAAGCAGGTACTGCAATAGCTAAGTTGATACTGTTCCAAAGAATATTCATGGTATGAAATTCTTTTGCGACACCATCATTTGTACTGAGAACTCCAGTAGTACCCCAGGCAATATTAGCGATCGACCATGTCCCTAAAGTAACCATAGCCTTTTCTGAATGGTAAGACGCTCTTTATTGTATGCATTTAAATCATCCTGTGATTGGGCGTATATCGAATAGATGAAGGGGCAGATCAACAACAAAATGAGAAGGTTCAGTTTTTTCATAAATAATTTCAGTTTCAATATTTATTTAATAAGATTTATAAAAATTGATTTATTTTTTCCTTTTTCAAATTCACCTGAATAATAAGAAGTAATAGTACTACTTGATGTATCTTTTATTCCTCTGGATGCTACGCAAAGATGAACAGCTTCAATTAGTACGGCAACATTCTTAGTTTGCAAAGCTTCCATTAACCCTTCTGCTATCTGATTTGTAAGACGTTCTTGAACCTGAGGGCGTTTGGCATAATACTCAACCAAACGATTTATTTTTGACAATCCAATAATTTTTCCATTTGAAATATAAGCCACATGTACTTTACCAATAATAGGAACAAAATGGTGTTCG
>JANYCO010000204.1 GCA_025360235.1 Cytophagales bacterium | reverse complement strand
CAGCAATTTAAATTTTTTGGTTTCGGCTAATTTTGTTTATAATTTAATGAATAATAAGATGTTAGTTTATATATTAGGTGGTCAAAAATCTTCGGCCTGCATTGACATGGAATTCCGGCTAAAGCTGATCCATGACTCCTGCACGTCTAATAGTGTTTCAGAAGGTATCTATTATTATGATCTTTTTACAACCAAACAAAAATGTTATAAAGATTCAGTAGAAATACTGAAATAGAAGGAATCTACATTTTTATATTAAATAGGCGGTTCAATATTTTGTACTTGTAAAAAAAATCAGGTACTTGTTAAAATATGAGTACAATACAAGCACTGTGGAATAAGGTGTCCCGCTATGGAATAGCAGAGGACATTCCTTATGAAGAACAGGGAAGAATAATACTAACCAATCAGATATGTTCTTCTACCGGCATATTAGTTATGGTGTTTACGTTAATTTCGTGGAAGGATAACATTTTATTGGGGAATCTCATTCAGTTGTTTTCTTTTTTCATGTTCATTCTTATTATATTTCTTAATCATTTAAAGAAGTATCTTCTTGGCAAGCTTTTGCTTACACTTTCGGTTACCCTGGTAATCTTTGTAAACGGTTCTATTATGGGCTTTGAGAGCGGTGAAGCCTTAGGTTTTATTCCGGTTTTTATAGGCACTTATATTTTATACGATTTAAAAAACAAATGGGTAAACGCATATGCGTTTGGAGTGCCCTTTCTTTTTTTAGTGCTGTTGGAAATAACAGACTATTCGTATTTGAAAAATAATCCTATATCACCTAAAGTACTTTACTTTATATTTTGGTATAACTATGGCGTGAGTTTACTAATCTGTATGCTGATCGCTTTGTATTTTAAACGTGAAGCCAGGAGACAGCATGAATTTATAATTCGTTCCGAAAAAGAATTACAGAAAGAAAAAGAAAAAGAATCTGCTACAGAGATCCGTCAGAAGCAAATGGCTCTTCTAGCAGTAGTGACCTCTCTGGACGATATTATATTTGAAGTAGATGAAAACTATATATTTCTCAATGTCTGGACAAAAGATGAATCTAAATTATTCATGCCAAAAGAAAAGTTTCTGGGAAAATCAATGGGTATAGTTTTCGGAGATGAATTTTGTATTCCTTTTCAAAATGCTATCGACAAAGTATTGCTTACCAAACAAAGTCAATCGATGGAATATCCTTCTCTTACAGAGGAAGGCATCTGGTACGAAGCAACAGTCAATAGTATTAATTCAATGGAAGAAGGTTGGCGAAAGGTATCCTTAATTATAAAAGATATTTCTGCCCGTAAGAAAGAAGAAAAGACTGCCCGTGATAATTTTGAATTATTTAGTCTGGTTGCAGAAAATATCCCGGTGGGAATGATCATCAGCAGAGTAAAAGATGGTGTCATCATTTACACGAATGATGCACTTGCAACGATGAATAAAATGAAAAAAGAGGATTTTGTTAACATCACCTCTGTTCAGCTCTACAAAAATCCAGAAGACCGTACCCGTTTTCTGGACTTAATTAAGAAAAACGGATCGGTATTAAATTTTGAAACAGTAGGTATTCTTGGCGATGGCACAGAAGCACCTGGATTATTAAGCGGAACTATTTCTACCTACCTGGGCGAGCCTGTTTTTATTGGTCTTGTGCTCGATATTACAGAACTTAAAAAAGCCCAGGAAGAAGTAAAACAGAAAGAAGAAATAAAGAGAACAATGCAAGCTAATATTGAAGCGTTGGTGAACAATACCAACGATCCGATATTTTCTATAGATACCCAATATCGAATTACAGTAATGAACGATGCCTGTAAAGAGATGTTTATGAACTCTTATGGGGAAGAACGAAATGTTGGAGAAGAAGTATTTATTCAGAACGACGATCTGCAAAAGAATTATTGGAAAGCATTATACGATCGTTGTTTTGAAGGAGAACGATTTTCTGATGAAATATCAGTAGTATTACAAGACGAAATAAAATCGTATAGCTTTTCTCTGAATCCGATTAAAGGTAAGAACAATGAAATAACCGGAATTTCCTGCATGGGAAGGGATATTACAGAAATGCTTAGGGTAAATGAGGAAAAAAGAAAAACGAATGAACTGGTCTACTTAATGGAGGCTAACCTTAAGGCGCTTATCAACAATACTACCGATCTTATTTTTTCTATTGACCATGAATATAAAATCACAGTAATCAACGATAGCTGCATTCATTTTTTTAAAGAAATATATAAAGAAGAAAGAAAAATAGGAGATCTTGTTTTTATCTCTCATGAGAATAGTGAAGATAGAAATATGCAAATTGATTATTGGAAAGAATTATACGATAAAGCATTAAAGGGGGAACAGTTTAACATAGAATTAGAATTTTACGTTAACAAGGAAAATAAGTATTACGAAATTTCTTTTTCTCCTATCCAGGAAATTATTGGAAAAATAAAAGGCATTTCCTGTATTGGGCATGATGTAACGGATAGGAAAAAAGCACAGGAAGAAAAAATTGCTAATGAGTTTTTAATTATAGAAACGAACAAAAGGCTTACGGAACATAGACTTTCAGCGCTTCGTTCGCAGATGAATCCTCATTTTATTTTTAATGCATTGAATTCTATTCAGCAACGCATTTTAAGTGGTAAAAAAGAAGAAGCATATCAATACCTAACGGAATTTTCAAAATTGATTCGTATCATACTTGACAAATCCGATAAATTATTCATTCCTTTGGACGAAGAAATCGAATCATTACAACTTTATTTGAAACTGGAGGCAATGCGTCTGGGGAATTCTTTTGAATATACGATTGATATTGCGCCTGATATTTATCCTGAAGATATTGATTTTCCATCGCTCATTCTTCAACCTTTCGTTGAGAACGCCATTTGGCATGGCCTTATGCACAAAGAAGATAATAGAATACTTCAAGTAGAAATAAAGAAAAACAAAACAGAACTACAGTGCAGTATTACTGATAATGGAGTAGGAAGAAAAAAAGCTTCTGAAATAAAACAAAAAAATGACAACCTGAGAAAATCAAAAGGATTGACGCTTATTTCAGAAAGATTAAATTTGCTCAATACTATTCATCCGGGTCAGACGGAATTTTCTTTCCATGATTTATACGATGAGAAGAAAATAGCATCGGGAACCAGAGTGGAAATTATAATACAACTGCACGAATATGAAAGACATTAAAGCTGTAATTATTGACGATGAACAGGACGGAAGATCTGTACTGAATACATTGATCACAAAAAATTGTTCCTGGATAAAGGTAGTTGCCTTATGCGATTCCGCTTCCTCCGGACAGAAAGCCATAGAATCGTTCAAGCCTGATTTGGTTTTTTTAGATATAGAAATGCCATTTGGCAACGGTTTTTCTATGCTTGAGAAATTTACTACGATTGATTTTGAAGTGATATTTGTAACGGCTTACAGTCATTATGCTATAAAGGCGATTAAATTCAGTGCGCTGGACTATATCATGAAACCTATTGATGAAAAGGAGTTAGTAGCTGCGATTAATAAATTTTCACAACAAACTTCAAAAATGAATAATGAAAGAGTTTCATTGTTTATGAAAAATATAAAAACAGATGTCAGCGGAGGATTTAAGCAAATAGCACTACCAACGAGAGAAGGATATATTTTTGTAAGCCTTGACGATATAATACGATGTGAAGGAGATGGTAATTACACCGCTTTTATTTTTTTAAATGGAGAAAAGGTATTAGTATCTAAAACGCTAAAAGAATTTGAAAGTACGTTATCGGATTTCAATTTTGTAAGAGTCCATAAATCGCATCTTATCAATTTAAAACACGTGAAGAAATACATCAGAGGTGAAGGTGGAACAGTATTCATGGTAGATAATTCCGAAATTGAAGTTTCCAGGCGCAATAAGGAAGATTTCCTTAAGCTTTTTAGCTAGGATAATTGATTTTTGTCCGTAAAATACATTTTTTAAGATTTTTATATTTTCCGTTAAATAGATAAGTCAAGGTTTTTGTCTGTCAATTCCTGCCATTAAATAATTAAGAATTATTGGCAAAAAGTAATTCATTAATTTCATATACGAATAAACCCTGGGAAACCATGAAGAGGGATGAGTGTACAACTCATTCTCCTTTATTCAAGCAACTCTAACGGAATGAATAAATCTCTACTATTTGTTACCCATAATCCGGCCGATTCTGATAGTATCAAGCCTGGTTTAATCAAATTTCAACGCTTTGTTTACTTTCATTATTAAACTTCCTAGCAAGGTGTCAAACATAAATGCCTTCACTGATAGTGTTAAATCAAAAGACTAAACAAAACTAACAAAATGAATTTCAAACCACATCATCGTTTCAAAAGTATAGTCTGCCTGTTTCCTGTATATGTATTAATTTGTCTTTCAATAAAAAGTAATGCTGCAACTTTCACTGTTATCAATACAAATGATGCAGGAGCCGGTTCTTTGAGACAAGCGATTATCAATGCAAATGCAACAGTAGGTACAGACCTTATCAACTTCGCTATCCCCGCAGGGCCCTATATCATTCCTCTGCTTTCATCACTTCCTACAATTACTGATTTTGTAACTATCGATGGAGATTCTCAGGCGGGTTGGGTCGCAACTCCTATTATAGAATTGAACGGCGCCGGCGCTGGTGCCGGAGTAGACGGTTTGACAGTTACAGTCGGTGGTTGTACCATAAAAGGATTAGTGATTTATTCTTTTTCCGGAAATGGAATTTTAATTAATACCAATGGCAATAATACTATTACCGGTAACTATATCGGTACGAATGCCGCCGGAACCCTTGATATGGGTAATACGTTAAACGGTATTATGATTCAATCTTCGTCCTCCAATACTATTGGAAATACCGTTATTACCGACAGAAATCTTATTTCGGGAAACGATGCTTATGGAATTAATATTACTACTAACTGTGATGCGAATTTAATCATAGGAAATTATATCGGTGTCGCCGCTAACGGCAGTGTGGCTTTGGGAAATAGCCTGAGTGGAATAATAGTACAAAATTCTTGTACCAATACATTTATAGGCGGTACTGTAGCAGGCGACAAAAATTTAATTTCTGGAAATCTGAATCATGGTATTTATATTTTAAACAATTGCACAGGCACTAAAGTAGGTGCCGCTTATATTGGAACCGACTTTAGTGGAAACAGAGATCTGGGCAATTCAATGGATGGTATCCGAATCCAATCTTCTTCTACAAATGACATTGGAGGCAATTTTGCAGGGCCACGAAATATTATTTCAGGAAATGACCAAAATGGTGTAAACATTATGGGGACTTCCACTAACAATAATATCTATGGCAATTACATCGGCTTAAATGCAGGAGGTACTTCAGGCATTGCCAACAGCTTCAACGGAGTATTTATGCAACCTGGCGCAACTGCTAATGTAGTAGGCGGCTCCATAGCAGGCGAAGGCAATGTGATTTCAGGAAATACAATGCACGGAGTTTATTTTTTTAATACGACTAAAAATTACATACGTGGAAATTTGATTGGTTTGACCAGCGCAGGAACAGCTGCAATGGCAAATACATTAGATGGTGTACGTATAGAAACGTCTACGGCTTCTGTTATTGGAGGCATTGGCGCTACCGATCGAAATGTGATTTCAGGAAACGGAGGGAATGGAATTACCCTGATGAACAGTTCAAACAACGATACCATCAATGGTAATTATATCGGACTTATCGCTACAGGTGCTACCACTCTAGGCAATACTTTGAATGGCATTATCGTTCAAAGTAATTCTACAGGTAATCTGATTGGAGGGATTACTGTCGCCGATAGAAATGTTATTTCAGGAAATCTGAACAATGGAATTTATATTCTGAACACTACCGCAAATTTTGTCAAAGGAAACTATATCGGTATAAACCAGGCAGGAGCCGCTGCTATTAAAAATTTTCAGGCAGGAATACTGATCGAATCTTCTACTGCAATTACAATAGGAGGTACTACTGCTGCAGAGCGAAATATTGTTTCAGGGAATAAGGGCGGCGGAATGACTCTTTTGTCTTCTTCCGGCATCACGGTTTCTGGAAATTATATTGGAATGAATGCTCTTGGTACCGCCACCATTGGAAATAATCCTTCCGGTGTTCTTATACAATCTTCTTCTTCCAATCTTATCGGTGGCAGTACGGCAGGAGAACGAAATACTATTTCAGGAAACTCCGCTAACGGAATCAACATTACTACCACTTCTTCCAACAACAGTATCAAAGGAAATTATATCGGTTTAGATCCAACCGGTGTCACAGGCAGTATTAACGGAGTCAATGGAATACTTATACAGGCAGGCTCTACGGCCAATCTTATTGGAGGCTCACTTACCGGAGAACGAAATGTTATTTCTTTTAATCTGAATCATGGAATATATGTTTTGAATGCTAATGGAAATTTTATTCGTGGAAATTATATCGGAACAGATCTTACCGGAACTATTGTCAAGAAAAATTTTGTAGACGGTATACGAATTGAAAATTCCGCTTCTACTGTAGTAGGTGGTACTACCGCGTTGGAACAAAATCTTATATCAGGAAATGGCGGCAATGGAATTACGCTGATTAACAATACTACGCTTACCAGTATTACAGGAAATAATATTGGTCTGAATGTTAGCGGCAGTGCCGCTTTAACCAATGTGAACGGCATTTTCATTCAAACTTCTACCGCCAATACTATCGGTGGAAGTACCGCAGGAGAACGCAATATTATTTCCGGAAACGGCAGCGGAGTGAATCTCACTACTAGTGCCAATAACAATATTGTCGTCGGAAATTATATCGGAACTAATTTCACAGGAACAGCCGCCATGGCCAATGGTGGGAATGGTGTTTTTATACAAGCTACCTCAAATAATAATGCCATTGGAGGATTGACTGTAAACGAACGCAATATTATTTCCGGAAACGGCGGCAGCGGTATTAATATTATAGGTAGTTCAAACGGAAATTCAATTCAGCAAAATTACATTGGCACCGATGTAACTGGCTCGGTTAATCTTTTCAATACTGCCACTGCTATAACTGTTACTTCTTCCAATTCAACATTGATTGGCGGCAGTACTGCTCAGCAAAATGTTCTCGTCGGAAAAGTAGGCACAAGTACAATCGTAAGTATTACAGGTGGTTCAACAGGTACCAATTTCCGTGGAAATTTTGTAGGAATTAATGCAGCAGGAACGGCTGTGCTTGGCTGTGCTACTGGTATTTCAGATGTCGGTACGGGTACGATTATAGGAGGCACAAACGCTACCGACCGAAACGTTGTTGCCGGGTGTTCCAGTTATGGGATACTAGTAGGCGGAACAGGTTTTACGATACAAGGAAATTATATTGGCACGAATGCAACAGGCACAGCTGCTCTGAGCAATGCTATCGGACTCAGTTGGGGATCCAACAATGAAACACTCGGAGGACTTGCCCCAGGCGCCGGTAACCTTATTTCTGGTAATGGAGGATACGGAGTGGAATTTTTTGGATCTTCCGGTAATTTTGTATTGGGAAATCTTATTGGAACAGACTATACCGGTACTGCTGCTATTGCTAACGGCACGGGTATTCAACTTTCTTCTGCATCCAATATCACTATAGGTGGCACAGCAAGTGGAGCCAGAAATATTATTTCCGGAAACAACAACGGTATAAATGCCAGTGCTGCCCATAATAATACTATTCAGGGAAATAACATCGGCACTGATATAAGCGGTACAACAGCGCTAGGAAATACTGTTAATGGTATACTACTTGGAAGTGGCTCTTATAGTAATACCGTAGGAGGTACTATTGCCGGAGCGGCTAATACCATTGCTTACAATGGAGACGATGGTGTGGAAATAAACGGATCTACTTCCATTACAAATGCGATTCGTCAAAACAGCATTTATTGTAATACAGGGAAAGGAATTAATTTAAACTATTCAACAGGTGTGCAGGGAAATAATGGAGAGTCAAAACCTGTTGTGCTTTATGGTGATAATAATGGAGCCAACGGAACGTCTGCTCCCAATGGTTCTGTAGAATTATTTTACGGAGCCTGCAACCAGGGTCAACTATACATCGCTACAGTAACGTCAGATGCTTTGGGCAACTGGGCATATGTTGGTACACTCACACTTCCGAATTGTATAGTAACTACTGAAACTTCTTCTACAAACAATACTTCCGAATTTTCTACTTGTGTTACACTAGTGAATTCTTTGCCTGTCCATTTATTAAGTTTTAATGCTTATGCTTTTAATGAAAAAGTTAATTTAACCTGGACGACCGTAAGCGAAGAAGACAATGATTATTTTGTAATAGAACGGAGTGAAGACGGAAATTCTTTTCAGGAAATTGGAAAAGTAAAAGCCGTTGGCAATTCATCTGTCCTGTTGAATTATTTCTTTGTAGATTCTATAACAGATAATAAGACTCTTTATTATCGACTGAAACAAATCGATTATAATGGGAGCAGTACTTATTCATCAATAAAAACAGTAGAGTCTGAAAATACAGCACCTTCCTGGAATGTTTATCCAAATCCTTCTAATGGAATTTATAGAATATCGGGGAATGACTTGCCGGAAAATATGGAAGTTGTAAATATATACGGAATCTCCAGGCCAATACCGATGGAGGAAGTAGAAGGGAATAATTTTACAATTGATCTGAAAGAAGAGGTAACAGGTATTTATTACCTTAAAATAAAATTATACAATCATAATGAAATTATTAAACTGATTAAGGTACAGTAAAGTGATTTTATTAAACCGACTGACTTAAAAAATGTTTATAAAAATAATTACGAATGGGTTTTCTGAAATTTAAAAAAATATAAAATGTTTAGAAGTACAATTGGAGCTTATCTCCAACAGCATGTTTCTAGTGCCATATTAGCAAAAGAACTATAAGTTTCTCTAATAACATCAAAACTAGAGCTGCTTTAATTTCAATACTTTGTTTACTTTCCAGAGTTATAGTGCTAGAACAATAGTTAATTTAATAAAATACGCTTATGAGAATAATTACGGAACAATGGTCTGAAATTTTAAAAGCACGAAAAGTGTTAAAATTTGCAGTAAGTATTTTTATTTTCATCGTAGTATGTATTCCGCTTATTCTACAGGCCCAAACAACTTCGAGTACAAAAGTGCAAAAAAGTACTTCTTTTTTTATTCAGTATATTGAAAAGGAATATCATAGTAGCGAAGAGGCTATAAACCTTGTCCGGAAAAAATTTAACAAAGGCAGTGACGAACAACTGAAGGCGGTATCTATAGAGACAGATGGAGAAGGTAATTCCCATCAGCGTTTTCAGCACTATTACAAAGGCATAAAAGTAGAACATGCCATTGTAACAGCACATTCCAAAGGAGGAAGATTGATCTCTGTTAATGGTAATTATCCTGATATTCCTGCCCTCAACACCAGCGCCAGTTTGACGAAAGAAGAAGCTTTACAGAAAGCATTGGATATTGTTCACGCAAAAAAATATAAATGGGAAGATTCTTCCTCAGAAGCAAGATTAAAGAAAACGACTTCTGATCCGAATGCCACTTATTATCCGAAAGTAGAATTAGTAATTTGCAAAATCAGTGCTCCTGGGAACAATCGTAATGGTAGTTATACTCTGGCGTACAAGATGGAAATTTATGCTTTAGATCCTATCAGCAGAACCTGGTTTTATGTAGATGCCAACGATGGAAGTATTGTGATGCAGGATGAGATTCTCAAACATGCCAACACCACTGGTACAGCTGCTACCCGCTATAGCGGCACCAGAACCATCAATACAGAACAAATAGGAAGCTCTTATTATCTGCATGATAATACCCGTGGAGGAGGTATCGTAACCTATAACCTGGATATAAATAATAATATTTCTGACTTCATTGACAACGACGATAACTGGAGCGCGGTGGAATACCATGATGCCGCTTCAGACGATGGCGCCCTGGATGCCCACTGGGGCGGGATGATGACTTATGACTACTGGAAAAATAAACATAATCGTGACAGTTACGATGGACTCGGATCACAACTGATAGGGTATATGCATTATGGAGCGGCGAGCAATACAGAGAATGCTTTCTGGTCGGGAAGTGAAATGTTTTACGGAGGAACGACTAATCCTTTTACAAGCCTTGATATCTGTGGTCATGAAATCGGCCATGGCATTACGCAATATACGACAGGACTGGTTTATTCGTTTGAATCCGGAGCGCTCAACGAAGGCTTCAGCGATATCTGGGGTGCCTGTGTAGAATACTATGCCGATCCCACTAAACAAACATGGCTTCTGGGAGAAGATGTTTGTCCTCCCGGAAACTATATTCGTTCAATGAGCAATCCCAATGCAAGATACCAACCGGATACTTACATGGGAACGTATTGGTACAATGGTTACGGCGACAATGGAGGAGTACATACCAACAGCGGTGTGCTCAATTTCTATTTTTATCTTCTTTCAGTAGGCGGAAGCGGTACCAACGACAATGGAAACAATTATTCTGTATCAGGCATCACGATGGATAAGGCCGCTAACATTTCTTATCAGGCAAGATTTTATTTGACACCTACGGCCGAATATCCTGATGCCAGAAACGCTACTATCCAGGCAGCCATTGATCTATATGGCGCTGCCTCCAATGAAGTACTGCAGGTAAAAAATGCCTGGTACGCCGTAGGACTTTACGACGATCCTATGATTGAGCCTACCAATCTAACTGCTTCGGCAATTTCTTCTACCTCTGTATTACTCAACTGGAGCGATACTAACAACCCGGTCTCTAACTATAGGATCGAACGATCTACCACTCCCAATATTAATTATGTAGCGATTGATACCATTGCCTCCGGAACAACTACCTACATTGATAATACAGGTACTACCAATGTGGTTTTCTACTACAGGGTGCGGGCCATGAGTACGCCATTGCTTTCGCCTTACAGCAATGAAGCAAGTGTATTATTGGGTACCATTCCTGTTATTACTATGAGCAATACTCCGCAGACCACGTGTGATGCACTCTTTATGGATGATGGAGGACTTAATTATTACAGCAATAGTGAGACACTAGTATCTACATTTACTCCTTCTACCGCCGGAGCAAGCCTCACGGTGAGGTTTTCTTCTTTTGAAACAGACAACAAATATTCGTCCGACAAGCTTTATATCTATGACGGTGCGAATATATCCGCTCCATTGATCGGCTTGTTCAACGGATCAATGGTTCCTAAGAATAGAAATTTGGCGCTTAAAAAAATAATCTATGCTTCTGCTACCAATACTACCGGACAACTTACTTTCCGTTTTGTCTCAGACGCTACCTCTAATTTCCCGGGATGGGTAGCAAAAATAGGTTGCATAACGCTGCCAGCATTGCCTACACAACTGACCGCGACGGCGACCTCAGCCACACAAAGCTCTCTTTCATGGAACGACAATGCCAGCAACGAAACCAATTACATGGTAGAGCGTTCAATAGATTTTGGTAAAACGTATACTCAAATTGCTGCATTAGCTGCCAATAGTACTTCTTATGCAGATATTAATTTGGCTACAAATGCCGTCTATTACTATCGCATCCGTGCGATGATGGTAATAGCGCCGGATACTTTTTATTCCAGTTACAGTAACATTGCCATTGATACATTAGGTTATATTCCTTTTACTGCCTTGCCGAATACTGGCATACCGCAGCTACTCACCTGGGGAAGCTCAATGGATTGGGGCGATTACGACAACGATGGAAGCCTGGATCTTCTCATCACCGGTTATTCTTCCACATACGTTATGAATGCTCAGGTCTTAAAAAATAATAAAAACGGAACCTTCACAGACATCAATGCCGGCTTTCTTCCAATAGCCCAGGGCGACGCCATATGGGGCGATTACGATAACGACGGTGACCTCGATGTTTTTATAGGAGGAGCAAATGCTAATTTATATTACGCTAAGATTTACAGAAATGATAAAGGTAGTTTCACTGACATTCAAGCCAACATTACCGGTTCATTTCTGACAGCAGCAGCCTGGGGCGACTACGACAACGATGGTGACCTTGATCTTGCTTTTTCAGGCTATACAGGAAATGGACATTCAATTTCAAAAATTTATCAAAACACCAACGGAAATTTTACGGATATTAATGCACCACTTGTAGGTCTGTACGATTATTACGCTACCACACGATGGGGTGATTATGATAATGACGGAGACCTTGATTTGTTGCAAGTCGGAAGAAACAGCAGTAGTTACCAGATGATAATTTATAATAACAACAACGGGAGTTTTTCCCAGACCAATTCAGGATTACCTATTTTGCCGACAGGCATTCCGGGAACAAGTCTTTATCTCGCTGCTGCTTCCTGGGGTGACTACGACAACGACGGAGACCTGGACGTATTGTTCACAGGATACAATCCTTACTCCGGACAAAATCAGTTGGGAATTTATAAAAACACAGGAGGCATGCATACCCTTGTCAACTTGGGATTTACAGGTTCCTTCCCTACATTCGGAGATTATGACAACGACGGCGATCTCGA
>JANYCO010000098.1 GCA_025360235.1 Cytophagales bacterium | reverse complement strand
TTGGAAGTGGAAAAGAAAACAAATCCAGATTTTTCACTTTTTCTACTTCAGAGCGTGCATAAAAAAGATCTTTTGATTTAGAATCGATAGTGAAATAATATTCATCACCTTTTCCATTTACAAGTGGGCCAATATTTTTTGGTTCCTGCCAGCGGTTTTCTATTTTTGAGGTTTTGTAAATATCAAAAGTGCGAAAAATATGCTCCGTGGAATCAAACACTCCGAAGTTGACCAGTTGTCCATTGGAACTAAAATAAAATACATGATGTGTAGGATGGTAGAATGGACTGACTTCATTCCCTCTGGTATTGATAGTAGGCCCCATGTTTTGAGCGGGAGACCAGCCACCTCCATGAATTTTGTGTGTAAAATAAATGTCAGACAATCCAATACTGCCTTTTCTGTCAGAGGCGAAGTAAAGCGTGTCTTCTGTATGAGAGAGTGTAGGTTGAGATTCCCAATAAATGGAATTTACATTCGGTCCTAAATTTCTGGGCATGGTCCAAGTGCTGTCTTCTTGTAAGTAGGTTACGTAAATATCGCAACTACCCATACAATCTCTACAGTCGTATTGAAAGTCTGTTACTTTACAACGTGCAAAATACATGGTTTTCCCGTCACGGCTAAGGCAAGCAGAGCCTTCATTACAATGGGAATTGATAACGCTGGAAAAGGGTTGTGCTTCATCCCAAAAGCCATCGTAATTTATACTATAGTAAAGCTCTTCGTTTTCACGATAAGCAAGTTTTGTAGGAGTTAGTTCTCTTTTTCTTTTTGTAAAAATAAGAACATTGTTGTTTACGTTCATGGCTGGGCCATAATCAGGGAAGCGAAGGTCGTTTACCAATTCACCCATATTTAAAAATACACTTTTGGGTGGAATTAAAGTGTCGATCAGGCGACGGTATTCTACGAGTTCATAATAATATTCTAAAGGAACATAATTGTCCGTCTCAAGAGTTGTCTCGGTTTCGTACAGTTTTAGAATGTTGCGGTAATTTTTGCCGGAGTGATTTTTTAAGCAGAGGCGATAGAGGTATTTCGATTTTTCCTTTTGCTCGAGCAATTCATAAAGATTACCTAGCCGCCATAGCATTTCACTGTCACGACTGAAATTTTCAATTCCAAAATTGCAAACATATTTTTCAAGAATGGGTAGAAGCTTTACATAATCGCGACTTTGCTCGTATTTTCTAATCAGAGCAAGTTCTTCCGAATTATAATAATAGGAAATCTTATTTATGTTAGGGAAGTCAAATTGGAATTCTGACTTTTTAACAGCAAGTGTGTCAAAGTTGGACTTTTTGACTTCACGGGTCACGTACTTATTTTTCCCCCTTTGGCAAATAGCTATGTTTGAGATAAGTAAACAGCCTACAACGAAGATTATATGTAATAAAAAGGGTTTTTTCATTCAATACTCCAATCGATTTTTTCCGTATTAAGGCTATGGCACATGTATTGTACCAATTTAATGCAATTAACAAGGACTGGTTAATCTTTTGCGAACAACACGTCCAAAAGTACAAAAATGTTATTGAATTTCAAAGTGTTGATTAATTTGATAGCGGTTCCAAGGAGTAGCAAAAGTCCTAAATAACCCTTGCATAATCAGGGGATTAATCTTAAAAAATGTCAATTTGGCATTTTATAAAAATAAAATTTACAGATTTGTCAAATGGATAATAACAGTAATGCTGAGAATAAAATTTTTATAACCAATATTTTGGGAGAGGATTCTGAAGAGTTTATTCCTCTTTTAACTGTTGAAGACGAAGAAGGGATGAATAAAGAAGCAGTTCCTGAAGTGCTTTCCCTTTTACCTGTTCGAAATACAGTATTGTTCCCAGGTGTTGTGATTCCTATTACGGTAGGAAGAGAAAAATCGATTAAGCTGGTAAAAAAAGCTTATCGTGGAGATAAGACAATTGGAGTAGTGGCACAGGAAAATTCTAAACTTGAAGAACCAGGGATAGATGATATATATAAAATTGGCACAGTTGCCAAAATATTGAAAATGCTGGTGTTGCCAGATGGTAATACAACAATCATTATTCAAGGGCAAAGAAGATTTAAAGTGAAAGAGATCGTAAGTTCAGAGCCTTTTTTCACAGCAAGAATAGAAGTACTCAAAGAAGATTTTACGGACCTTGATAAAAAGGAATCTAAAGCACTTATACAAACGCTGAAAGATTCTGCCCAGAAGATTTTAAAATTAAATCCTGATATTCCACAAGAAGCAAACATTGCATTAAGTAATATCGAAAGCCCAAGCTTCCTGACGCATTTTCTCGCCTCCAATTTGAATGCAGAGGTAAACGATAAGCAATCCATTCTTGAGGCTAATAAAGGTTCTGAGAGGATTACACGTTTGTTGGAACTGATGGATAAAGATATTCAGATGCTTAAGCTGAAACAGGAAATCCACAGTAAAGTTCATTCGGATATCAATCAGGAACAGCGTGATTATTATTTGCGTCAGCAGATAAAAGTGATGCAGGAAGAACTCGGACAAGAAACCCAAGACAAGGAAATAGACAAACTCAGAGAAAAAGGAAAACAAAAACTTTGGATAGAAAGTGTGGCAAAACATTTTGAAAAGGAGTTGAGGAAATTAGAACGTTCTAATCCTTCTTCTCCTGATTATGCCACTACCATGAACTATGTAGAGCTCATGTTGGACTTGCCTTGGGGAGATTATACCAAAGATAATTTTGATCTGAAAAATGCACAAAAAGTGTTGGACGAAGATCACTTTGGGTTGGAAAAAGTAAAGGAACGTATTATTGAATACCTAGCTGTACTTAAGTTGAAGGACAATATGAAGTCTCCAATACTTTGTTTGTATGGCCCTCCGGGAGTTGGAAAAACATCGTTAGGGAAATCTATAGCGAAAGCCTTAGATAGAAAATATGTAAGGGTTGCTTTGGGAGGGTTGCATGATGAGGCCGAAATACGTGGTCACCGGAAAACCTATATTGGAGCGATGCCTGGGAGAATTATCAACGGTGTAAAAAAGGCTCAAACCTCTAACCCGGTATTTGTTCTTGATGAAATTGATAAAGTAGGAGTAGACTATAAAGGAGATCCTTCTTCTGCTTTACTCGAAGTTCTGGATCCAGAACAGAATACTTCTTTTCAGGATAATTATCTGGAAGTGGATTACGATCTTTCAAAAATATTATTTATTGCTACCGCCAATAGACTTGATACTATTCAGCCGGCATTGTTGGATAGGATGGAGATTATAGAAATTTCAGGTTATACATTGGAAGAGAAAGTGGAGATCGCTAAGAAATTTCTTATTCCAAAACAAAAACTTGAACATGGAATAAAATCAAAAGAAGTAAATATCAGTAATAAAGCATTGGTTAAAATAATTGAAGGTTATACACGGGAATCCGGGGTTCGTTCGCTTGAGCGGAAGATAGCTGGCGTGTTGCGGAATGTGGCGAAGAATATTGTTATGGAAGAAGAATTTCCAAAAACAGTAGAGCCGATGCATTTGGTTAAAATGTTGGGAGCGGAAGATTTTGATAAAGAAGTTTATGAAAACGAAGAAGTAGCCGGCATCGTGCCAGGGCTTGCCTGGACAAGTGTAGGAGGGGAGCTGCTTTATATTGAATCAGGGTTGAATCGTGGACGAGGAAAACTTACAATCTCAGGGAAACTTGGAGATGTAATGAAAGAGTCTGCTACTGCAGCACTTTCTTATCTAAGAACAATTGCAGATTCTCTAAAAATTGACTACCGTGTTTTTGATCAATACGATCTACACATACATGTTCCTGCTGGAGCAGTTCCTAAAGACGGTCCTTCTGCAGGCATTACGATGCTTACTTCGTTGGCCTCTGTTTTTACGCAACGTAAAGTAAAACAGCATATGGCAATGACCGGCGAAATTACTTTGAAAGGAAAGGTATTGCCGGTTGGAGGAATTAAAGAAAAAATACTTGCTGCCAAGAGAGCAGGAATCAAAGATATTATATTAAGCAAAAAGAATAAAAAAGACATTGACGATATCACTCCATCTTATTTAACAGGACTTCAATTTCATTATGTTGAAACGGCGGAAGAAGTGTTGAAAACCGCACTGCTAAAGGACAAGGTAAAAGTACCTATGAGTTTGGTGGTAATCGATGAGAAGAAAAATAATGGTTAATTGTTAATAAACATCGTAAAATAATAACCACCTTTTTTCGTTTATGCCTTGAATTGTAATTCAAATAACCCTAATTTAGGCTTATTGTTTCTTTGTACTCCTTGAGAAAAATAGTTTTTATTCTTTTACTTATCGGCCTCTTGCCTAAAATTTCCTTTTCACAAACAGGAGGTAAAAATTCTTTTGAATTTATTAATCTTCCAGGCAATGCACATGTGGCGGGAATAGGAGGGATGAATATTTCTACTTACGACCGTGATGTAAATATGGTTTGGCAAAACCCAGCGCTCCTTCGCGATACTATGAATCATTTTCTTTCTGTAAGCTATATTCCATTTTTTGCTTCGGTAAAAGGTGGTTCAGTGTCTTATTCTCATAAATTTAAAAAAGTTGGTACTTTAGCTATGGGAGTTCAGTATATTAACTACGGCAGTATGACTGAGCGAGACGAAACAGGCAATGATCTGGGAACTTTCCGTCCACAAGATCTCGCTTTGATGGTGGCAAAGTCGCATACAATTGGTGCATTTACACTTGGGGGGACCTTGAAATATGTTTCCTCTTCGATTATTTCGACTTATAATTCATCAGCTTTAATGATGGATGCCGGCGGAATTTTCCGGCATCCAATTCATGACTTTACAATTGGACTTGCAATTAAAAATGTTGGTCTTGCGCTTAAGAAGTATAATAAGGACGCACCTGCCAGAGCGCCTTTTGATGTTCAGTTGGGGACTACTTATAAATTTGAGCATATTCCTTTTCGTTTATCACTTACAGCACACCATCTTTATAAATATGATATCGCCTATCTCGATACTACACAAAATAAAAAATACGATCTTGACGGGAAGGAAATACTTCAAAAGAAAACGGTTGCCGATAAGGTGCTTCCTCATTTTATTATTGGATCGGAATTTTTACTTTCTAAAAATTTGCATGTTCATTTTGCCTACAATTTTCAGAGACGTTTGGAGATGCGTCTAACAAACAAAGCAGGCGGAGCTGGCTTTTCCTGGGGAATTATGTTTAGAATAAAATGGTTGGAGTTTGATTTTTCGCGTTCTACCTATTCATTAGCGGGGGGTAAAAATTGGGTGTCTCTGGCCATGGATGTGAATCGGCTTTTTGGGAAATAATTGTCCGGACTAGGATTTTCATTTTGACATAAGTCATAAAACTAGAGTTTGGATACAGTTATTATATTGAATATCAATACTAAAATATTTTTTTTGAAATAACTGTAACGAAATACAATTCCACTGTCTTCTATTATATCAAATAATTTAAAACACTTTTCAATTTAAATTATTCTTTATTTAATTTTTAAACAATTTAAACGTACTTACTTATGAAAAAAATCATTACTATTATTTTCGTTTTATCCATTGCCTTTTTAAGCGCACATGTCTCA
>JANYCO010000156.1 GCA_025360235.1 Cytophagales bacterium | reverse complement strand
AATTTTTTGCTGAAATGGCAAAAAAATATGGTAACTCACCTAATGTGTTATACGAAGTATACAATGAACCGCTTAAAGATATTTCATGGCATAAAAATATTAAACCCTACGAAGAAGCAGTAATCGCTGAAATAAGAAAATACGATAAAGACAACATTGTAATTTGTGGTACCCGCCAATGGTCTCAGCTGGTAGACGAGGCAGCCAACAATCCAATCAAAGACAGCAATGTTGTTTATACGCTTCATTACTACGCTGCTTCTCACGGACAGTACCTGCGCGACGAGGCAAAGATGGCGATTTCTAAAGGAATCTGTATTTTTGTTTCTGAATTTGGTACTTGCGAATATACAGGAGATGGAAAACTGGATTACGACGCTTCTACCGCCTGGTTTAACTTTTTAGACGAGTATAAAATAAGCTGGTGCAACTGGTCGGTTTCTGACAAAGCTGAAACAGCTTCTATCCTGATGCCTGGCGCACGTTATACAGGCAAATGGAAACTCGAAGAACTTACTCCTTCAGGGCAGTTTATAAGGGATGAAATCATTATGAAAAATGAAAAATTGTTGAAGTAAAACTTTTATAAAGAACACTCAGAAGTGTTCTTTATAAAAAATAATCGTATCGGCAACAATTTCTTTAGTTTAAAAAGCTGTTTTCAGAGAAGAAAATAGTTGAAATTTTATTTCAATACAAAATATATAGAAATTTTTAGTCTATGATTATGGTGCCAATAGCCTATTCTGAATAATAGTGCAAATTATAAATTAAAATGTATGTCCAAGTTGGAAGAAAAACTGTTTGTCTTCTTTAGATATAGCATAATCAAATCGTAAAACAGTACTGACATTCCACACAATACGTAGTCCTAAACCTTCGGAATATCGCAGGTTCTCTAGATGATTTATTCTACTTAGACTATTCCATACACCACCTTCATCAAAGAAAGGGACCCCACTAAAAACTAAATGTTGCTTAAGTAACCTGCATTGCAAAAAACGAAAACGCAATTCAAAATTTGTATACTGCATTACACGAGCAGCAAACCTAGCCTGCTTATAACCTCTAAGTGTTTTACTGCCTCCCATTCCATCAATATCACCTTCTGAACTCCATACATCAGGGAATTCAAAAAAGGGGGCAGCCCCCGATGTGTTTCCTAGACCAAAACTACCACACAATACTACCTTTTTAAATTTTTTAGGTAAAAGGCGATAGTACCCATTCACATGAAGAAATGTTTTATTAAAATTGTACTGGGAGCCAAGTGCTTTTGCTGATATTTCATTGGTAATTTCTGCAAATATTCCTTTTGAAGGATCTGTCTCTATATCTCGAGTGTCATATACAATACCTGTCTGTAAAAGTGAAATTCTGTTTTTACCAAATCCAGTTATATTTCCTGCACGATAATCTGAACGCACGAATGAGCTGTCGTTGTGTGGGGTACTGATATCTATTTGTGCTATTTCATAACCTATCAGAAGACGTATTCTTCCTTCATAAAAAGAACGTTCTCCACTTACATTCAATACCGCTTCGGTTTTGGTATATGTATTATAAAATGCCCTATTTCCTGTTAAAGAATTTTCATAATCTTTAAAGGAAGCATTGTTTACTGTTCCATAGCTCAAAGCCTTTAGCGATTTTTCAGTAACACCAAAGTAAAGTTGGTTAGGATCGACGCTATAGGCCGCTTCTCCTCTTAACCGCCACTTTGTATTAGCAACATAGGGTATGTCAACCCCCAAACGAAGTTCTTTCTGAGCCTTATTAGTAATAAACACAGCCAACTTCAGTTCGGCTCTGTATGGAGTATAGGCAAAAAAAGGATCTGACTTTTTCCCGTTAAAAAAAACAGACCCTTCTGCTCCTATCCCCTGTCCATTGATGGGATCTGAACTAACATCAGGTATGCCTGTCACACTTACTCCTTCCTTTTTTGCATCAAGTTCTTCCTGAGGTAATTTTTTTTCCTGAGCGATTGCAAAAGGTAGCTTGCGTGGAGCAATTTGGGTAGTATCTATTGAAATATTCTGCCCTAATAAGGAATTAAAAGATAATACTAATAGAGTTAGTACAATACCCAATATTTTTTTAAAATTCATAAATAATTTAAAATTAGCAATATACCAAACAAGAAAAGGATTAGAATGAAGAGGTAGATGAAAAATTATACCTTTTCATTATTTTAGCTTAAAAAAACAGCTCAATTCTGTAACGATTCTGTAGTTCTTCTCCCAGGCTTTCTAATTCCTTGCTCCTAAAGAGTAAAAAGCATGAATTGTATAATTCTTTATCAAAATTCTGTAATACTTTCTAGTTTAAAAATGTTCTTTTTGCACTTAAAAAAGTGATAACCTTTTAATTATTTCTTCAATAAAAATATTTTGCCATTGATTTTTATCACTTTTGGAGCCGTCAATTGTCATCTAATTAATGACTCACATACAATAAATTGCATTATAATTACTAACTATTAAGAACTTATGAAAAAATCCATTCTGACTGTAACATTAGCTTTTCTTTTAATAGCAAATCTATATGGACAAAAAAAATCAAATAATAATATAAGTAAAAAGGAAGTTCCAACGGAGGTATTGGAAACCTTCAAAAAAATGTATCCTAATGCAAAAGAAGTTGACTGGCATTTTTATGCAGATTATTGGTACTTTAAAGAAGATATGATTTCCTTTTTCTTTAAATGTTATGGTATTGAATATATTTTAGATGG
>JANYCO010000097.1 GCA_025360235.1 Cytophagales bacterium | reverse complement strand
CTGGGGGAGTCCAAAGAAGTAATTAATCTTCCATTGTTAGAACATGCATTCATGATTGCTGCTTTTTGGATGATCGTTTATTATTTCTTTGGTTTTTATTCTGAAATATACCGTAAATCAAGAATAAAAGAATTTTTTACAATTTTCGCAATATCGCTATTAGGAGCCTTACTAATATTTTTCACACTATTATTGGACGATCAGGGTGTAGGTAGTAATTACAAAGCTTATTATAAAACATTTGGCACCTATTTTTTACTTCACTTTTTCATTACAGTATCCTTGAAGATTTCATTAATTACGTACGTTAAAGGATTGGTTAAGAAAAAGAAACTTTTTTTTAATACGATCATAATAGGATCGGGTAAAAAAGCAGTTGGAATTTTTGATGAGATAAATAAAAGTTATGAGACCCTTGGATTAAAATTTCTTGCCTACTTGAGTCTGGCAGAAGATAGGCAAGTTTTTGGCAACAAACTTCGCTATATGGGTAAAGTTGAAAATCTAACTAAAATAATTTCAAGGTGTCGTGTAGAACAAGTTGTAATAGCAATGGAAACTGAGGATCCATCAAAGGTTCAAGAGGTTTTGTTTATGCTGGAAGATGTGAAAGATGTTCGGATCAGTATTATATCAGAAATACATAAATATTTAATTGGTACTATTAGGGTTAATCATGGTTTTGATGTACCACTTCTGGATATCAATCAGGATTTAATGCCGGAGTGGCAGGCAAATTTAAAAAGAGTTTCTGATGTTATTTTTGCTTTGTTAATATTGATAATTGGAATGCCTTTCTTCTTAATTGTAGCATGTATTATTAAACTAACATCAAAAGGCAATGTCTTATTCAAACAGGAAAGAATAGGTAAAGATGGATTGCCTTTTAAAATTTACAAATTCAGAAGTATGTACATTGATTCTGAGAAAGACGGCCCGGCACTTTCTAAAGAAGGAGACTCAAGGATTACTGCTGTTGGTAAGTTTCTTCGCAAAAGTCGTATCGATGAGTTTCCGCAATTTTATAATGTATTGATTGGAGATATGTCTTTGGTAGGGCCAAGGCCAGAACGACAGTTTTTTATAGATCAAATTGTGAAAATTGCACCTCACTACAAACATTTGAATAAAGTAAGGCCAGGTATTACCTCACTGGGACAGGTTAAATACGGCTACGCTCAAAATGTAGACGAGATGGTAGAAAGGTTAAAGTATGATATTCTTTATATAGAAAATATGTCCTTCGCTATGGACTTACGTATCCTTTTATATACCTTGTTGGTAATGGCACAGGGGAGAGGGAAATGATGAATTTTAAATTTTAAGTTATGAATTTTAAATTAAAAAATTTGCAACTCAAAATTCATAACTTAAAACTCAAAATTATTTTAAATGTTTACAGGAATAATTGAATCATTAGGAAGAATTATAAGTATCGACAAGGACCAAAAAAATGTTCATTTCGGTATAGAGGCTTCTTTTGTACAAGAGTTAAAGATAGATCAAAGCGTGGCACACAATGGTGCTTGTCTTACTGTAACAAAGATTGAAGGAAGTAAATATTTTGTAACCGCAATTGATGAAACGTTACAAAAAACAGATCTCGGAAAGTGGATTGTTGGTGATTATATAAATCTTGAACGGTGTATGTTTCTGGGCGGTAGACTGGATGGACATATAGTACAAGGACATGTAGATCAGGTAGGGAAATGCATAAGTATGGAAGAGCAGGAGGGAAGTTGGGTTTTTACAATTGAATATGACTCCTCATTAGGAAACGTAACAATTGAAAAAGGTTCTATCACAATAAATGGAATTAGTCTCACTGTAATAAATTCACAATCCAATAAATTTAGCGTAGCTATTATCCCTTATACTTTTGAGCATACCAATATGCAATTTTTGAAAATTGGTAGTTCTGTTAATCTGGAATTTGATGTTATAGGAAAATACGTGGCGAGACTTATTGGGAATAAATAAATTTTTTCTTCGTCACTGTAAATAAATAATAAAAAAGAATCGCAATCAGTATTCCTGAAACAGCTCCCACTGCTATATCCGCCGGATAATGGACTCCAAGGTATACTCTACTAATAGAGACAATTGCCGCCCAAATGAAAAACAATTCTATCCATCGGAATTTCCTACCTAAATAAAGAAAGAGAAATGTAGCTAAAGAAAAAGTATTGGCAGCATGTGAGGAAACAAAACCATAGAGTCCACCACAAGTATCTTTTATAAGATATAATAAACTATTTATTTCTTGATTGTGGCATGGCCTCAACCGGTGAAAGAATGGCTTCATAAAAGAAGAAGCAAATAAATCCGAACAAATTGCCGCTCCTATTATGAAAAGAATAACAATAAAAAAATCTTTTCTCTCCTTAATAAACAAAAATACAAGAATACCGATATACAAGGGAATCCACGTATATCGGTGCGTTATAACTAACATGCATTGGTCCAGAAAGGGAGTATGCAGGCTGTTTATGAATAAGAGTAATTGTATATCTATTTGTTTTAGATATTCTAGCATTAGACCCAGTTTATATCTTTCTTTAATTTAGAAATCGTGTACGCTTCTTTGCTCCCTTCTGCTGGTTGTATATTATAATCCCAGTTGGCTACAGGAGGCATGCTTACTAGAATCGACTCCGTTCGGCCATTGGTATCAAGGCCAAATTTTGTGCCGATATCGTATACCAGATTAAATTCGACATAACGCCCTCTTCGGAGCATTTGCCACTTTTTTTCTTCTTCCGTATAAGACTTATTCCTATTGCGATTCAGAAGTTCTGTGTACAAAGGTGCAAATAATTTCCCAACGTCTTGTATGAATTCAAAACGATTTCTTGAACTAATCTCTTTTTCTTCTGAAAGCCGATCAAAAAAAATTCCTCCTACTCCTCTGGTTTCATTGCGGTGTTTTATGAAAAAATAGTCGTCAGCCCATTTTTTAAACTTGTTATAATAATCACCATGATGAGCATCACAAACTGTTTTTACTTTAGTATGAAAGTGAACAGCATCTTCCTCTATGACATAATGTGGGGTAAGATCAATTCCACCACCAAACCATGATATTCCGTTACTCATTTCAAAATATCTTGTATTCATATGAATGATAGGACTCCATGGATTGACCGGATGTATAACGATAGAAACTCCTGTGGCATAAAAATCGGATTCATTTAATTTTAGTGCATTCAAAATGTTAGCTGGTGTTTTACCCCAAACTGCGGAAAACATGACACCTCCTTTTTCTATTGCATCTCCTCCGGAAATCACTCTTGATCTACCACCTCCACCATCTTCTCTTGTCCAAAGGTCTTCTTTAAATTTAGCTTTACCGTCGGTTTGTTCTAATTGACTACAAATGCTGTCTTGCAATTCTTTAAACCAACTTTCTATTTCCTTTTTTGATAATGCTTGTTTCATATCCTTGATTCCTTGTATTTTAGAGCAATCTACTGCATTTATTTATAAAACAAATATGATAAATATTATTTTTTTTATAAATTGATTTTGCTAATACTTCATTTATGATAGTTAAGAAAAAATTCGAACTGTTTTTTTTATTTTTATTCATTGTTCCGGTTCTTATTATTCGAGTAAATATTGAAAGCACTAACTACATTACACCCGACTCTGTTTATTACCTCGAGGTTTCTAAAAATTGTTTATCCGGACTTGGTTTTGTAGGACCCAAAGAATTTGAATTCGATACTCAAAAAAACAAATTGATTCCATTATACAATAAAACTCCTTTTGGAAAACCAGAGTTGTATGAGAAAGGATATTTTGCTGTTTGGCCTTTGGGATATCCTATTTGCATTGTGTCTGTAGCATATGTTGCAAAGCTTTCACCTTTATGGGCTTCAAAAGTTCTTAATCTGATTTTATTGGCAATAGACTTTTATCTTCTTTTCTTACTTCTTAAAAGTAATACATCGTATCTCCCAATTTATTATTTCTGTAGTTTTACGATGTTGGAAATAGCTTCCTATACATGGTCAGAAAATTTATTTATACCTTTTTTTTTATTACTGATTCTTTCCATAAAGAAGATTCATACTTGTGAATCTATAAAGGTAAGTTATATCGCCCTTTTGTCAATAGCGCTTATTGGTATGTGTTTGGCAAGGTATGCATCGGTAATATTTTATCTGGGAATTTTCGCTATTCTGATTTATTATTTTTGGAAAAAAGAATGGCATAAAGTAAAAACTATTTTTTATGGATTAGGGATTAGTACTCTTTTATTCGGATTGTATTTGTATAATAATTTTATTCAAACAGGTTATATGACTGGAATGCCCAGGTCAAACACGCAAGAGTATACCGCAATACAATTAACCCGAAAATTTTTTATAG
>JANYCO010000135.1 GCA_025360235.1 Cytophagales bacterium | reverse complement strand
AGAGCAACAGCATACAGCAACAGATGTCTGCTGTTGCTCTTGCTGCATTGCTGTAGGGGGTAGAGTCGAACTACCACGAGGCGGTTAGCTAGAAGACAGATAAATTAATTTGTGGTCAACCCATTATCTTCCGTTTGTCCCGAACTCCTCACCCCCGAGACAGGGGGGCATGTCTGCCAGTTTCAACACCCTACAATTTTAAATTCTCTTCCAGAACTTATTGACACAAAACTAATAGATTCGATACTATTTTACAAATTTTATACAAAATTATTTTAAAATTTAGTAAATTATCAATAAATTGGCACTAATATTAGTATTTTAATAATTAACACTTCCCTTATGGATAAAAATTTAGAAATTGATAATGTCGATTATCAAATACTTTCCTTGCTGATGGAAGATGCAGGAACTCCATACACTGAAATTGCAAAAAAAATAAACGTTTCCGGAGGCACTGTACATGTGCGTATGAAAAAACTTCAGGAAATGGGTATTGTGAAAGGCTCTTCGCTTGTTATCAATTATTCAAAGTTAGGCTATGATATCACCGCCTTTTTAGGAATCTATTTAGAAAAAAGTTCTTTTTATGATCAAGCGGCGCAAGAGCTGCAGCAAATTCCTGAAGTAGTGAATGTGCATTACACAACTGGCAATTATAGTATGTTTGTTAAGATAATCTGTCGAGATACTCAACATCTGAGAGAAGTACTTCACGATAAGATTCAAAAGGTAACTGGTATTAGCAGAACTGAAACTATTATTTCACTTCAAGAATCAATGAATAGAAATATAAAACTAAACGCATAAGATCATTTTCAAAAACTGTGAATAATATAATAAAATCTAAGAGTTGTATAATATTCTAAAAATAAAAATTCTCATCTTTGTAGTAATAGTTTCACAACTCATTACAATACATTATGTATATCCGAATAATTCTAGTCCTCTTTTCATTCACCCTCTTTTTCTTCACTCAAAAAACAGAAGCACAGACTGGAGATTACTATCTTAAACATTTTAATGTTCATTTACCAAATATCGATAATAACAACTATGCTATAACTCAAGATGGACAGGGGAGAATGCATATTGCCAACCGTCAGGGAGTGCTTCGTTTTGATGGTACATACTGGACAATTACACAAACGCCTGGCACAGTTCTTTCATTAAAATACGATAAACTTACCAATCTGATTTATGTCGGTTGTATCAACGATTATGGATACATAAAAAATGATTTTGCTGGAAGAGAAATCTACGTTTCACTTTCCAAAGGAGACCCCTTTACTAAAAATATAGCCAAAATAGAAGTCTTTGAAAACTTTGTTTACTTTCTTGGAGAAGAAATACTTTTTGAGTTTTCAAAAGTTGATCAAAAAGTAATTCACTCCTACAAAGACAATATTGTAAACTTTTTTTCATACGATAAAAACATTTATGCCTGTTACGAAAATAACAGCATTTCTAAACTTGGCATTACCAAATTCAAAGAGCAGAAATTTGTTAATATGCCCAATGAAGCAATCATCTTTTCAACACCTCTTAATGAAACGTCCATTATTTTCGGAACAATAAACAATAAGCTATACACACTTGTAGGAAACTCTGTTGTAGAAATTAAGCTTAAAGATGCCGCATATATTGAACATTGCGAACTTCTGGACGCAATTGTGATGGATGAAAAGACTCTGGTAATAGCAACCACAAAAGGCGGTTGTTTGGTCGTAAACATTCAAACAGGAGAGACCATCTCTGTCATAAATTATTATTCAGGTCTTCCTGACAACGAAATTTATGCAATAGGAAAGGATGCTTCCGGCGGAGTATGGATTGCTCATGAATTTGGAATTTCAAGACTTGATTATAACCTACCTTTCCGATGCTTCTCCAATTATATGGGACTTGAAGGACGCATAGAAACTGCAATTACTTATAACGGAAAATTGTATGTAGGCACCAACGAAGGAATTTTCATGCTAGACCAGACTAAACTTTATAAAGAAGTAATTCTGGTCAATAAAAATATTCCATTGAATAAACCTTCAACCAAAACTGTAAACCCTTCTCAGACTAATGTTACAGTAAACACAATAGAAAAGAGAGAGCGATTCAAGTTCAGAGATTTATTCAAGAAAAAAAATAAAGATAGCATATCTGCTGCTACGACCATCGCTTCTGATACTACTTCAAAGAAAACAAAAAAGAGGAAAAAGAACACTCCTGCTGTTATAATAAAACCAGAAAGCTTATCCAAAAAATATATTCTTGAATCTGTAAAGTACTCTTTCAAAAAAGTAGCAACTGCGGATCTCAAATGTATACAACTGTCTATTTCCAATAATAGACTTCTTGCAGCCACTAACTCTGGTATATTTGACATTAATGGTCTTACTGCGACACGGATTTGTAATGATAACATCCGGTATTTGTATGCTTCCAAATACAAACCAACTATCTATGCAAGCACTTCTCATGGCGATGTACTTACCTTCGATTTCAAGCAGAATAAATGGAATGAAGTTCAATTATTTAATTTTATACAACAACCAATCACTTACATAGCAGAAGATAATCAAAAAAATCTTTGGCTAAGTGGAATAAATCAGGTCTACCGTTTTACCATAGACGAAAATTTGAAAATTCAGGATATATACGAACAGGAAATTAAAAATCCATATTCAGACGACATCTTTATCACCAATCTAAATAAGAAAATTTACTTCTCTCTTTCCTCTACTTATTATTACTTTGATTACTCCACAAAAAAAATGATTCGTGACTCAGTTATTGAAAAAAAATTCACTAACTCTGAAAAAATCCTTAACTCTCAAAGCGATATTCTTTGGATTTTAAAAAACAGATCCTGGCAATATCTTTCCGATGGTATAAAAAGCAATGAGAACCATCTTTACCTTTCGCTTTTTAGAAATGTAGACGAAATGATCGTTGATAATAAAAACAACACTATTTGGGTTATTACCTCTGACAATAAACTCTATAATTTAAGTACGAAAAAAAATTACAACCTTCTTGGACAACCTAATGTATTTGTAAACGATGTAAAAAATGCCCAGGGACAATTTCTTTCTATTTCAAACTTCTCTGTTCAACAAGATGAAAGTAATCTTCTTTTCGATATTATTTCTACAGACTACTATGATCAAAATGCATTGGAATACCAATATAAAATCGTTGGACTGAAAGATGAATGGTCACAATGGAGCACCAATACCACCATTGTCCTGAATTACTTATTAAGTGGCAAATATAAAATACTAATACGATCTAGAAATGCATTGGGACAAATCACAGAAAAGGAAGCCTTGAATTTCAGGATAAAACCTCCTTACTGGCAAACCTGGTGGTTCTACCTCGGAGAATTGGTCTTTTTTGGTGTTCTTTGGTTGCTTTCTTTCCGATTAAACCGTTTAAATTACAGCAATCAAATAATACGTAAGTTATTGACTTTTATAACATTAGTATTAACAGTGGAATTCATGAGTACCCTGGCTGAAAACATGGTCAATATCAATATTTCACCTGTTGTGGACTTCATAGTGAAGGTTGGTATCGCCATAATCCTATTTCCATTTGAGCAGCTGTTGTTAAAGTTTATTGCCAAAAAACAGTAATTTCAGATAAATATTTCCCTCAAAGGAACCTATATTACCAGAAATTGTTATATTTTTGTATAAATAACTAGACTAATTCTAAATAGAGTCGTTGGTAATTTAATAACATGAGCGAAAGTTTAAAAGTCCTGGAAGAAATCACCTCATCCGAATACAAATACGGATTTGAGACTAAGATTGAAAATGAATCTGCCCCTAAAGGACTGAGCGAAGATATAGTGCGTTTTATCTCAGCAAAGAAAAATGAGCCCGAATGGTTGCTTGAATGGAGACTTAAAGCTTTCCGTCTTTGGTTGACCATGACTCCTCCCACCTGGCCAAACGTACATTATCCAGAAATCGATTTTCAAAATATCATTTATTACTCCGCTCCTAAGCAGGTAAAACAATTGAACAGTCTTGACGAAGTAGATCCTGAATTGAGGGCTACTTTTGAAAAGCTTGGAATCTCGCTGGACGAGCAAAAAAGACTTACTGGTGTAGCGGTAGATGC
>JANYCO010000127.1 GCA_025360235.1 Cytophagales bacterium | reverse complement strand
GCAAAAATTTCAGGAGAAAGTATCCCAAGGTCATAACCAATATTTAAAACAACCAACTCCATCAGTCCGCGGGTATTCATTAAAGCTCCAATAGAGAGTGAGTCCTTCCATGATTGTCCAACCAACCGGGCTGCTATAGCACTGCCTCCAAATTTTCCTATCACCGCTACCAATATTACAGCAGCGCATGTATACCAAAGATGACCATCGTTCAACAACCCAATCTGTGTTCTTAATCCTGTTACAGCAAAAAAGATCGGTAGAAAAACAATCGTACTGATATCCTCCACTTTTTCCGTGAGCAACTCTTTTACCTTAGCCTCTTGCGGCATAATCGCACCCGCCAGAAATGCTCCGAAAAGCGAGTGAATTCCGATCACCTCTGCAAAACAGGAAGAAATAAGTAGGGTGAGAAATATCGCTGTAACCAATGTCTTATTTAAACTTTCAGTAGGATTCTCCCAAGCCACCACTTTTTTCAACAAGGGACGAATTACATAAAGCATCGTCAATACAAATCCGATTGCAGGCAAAATAGTGTACAAGACCGTTACTACCGTTCCTGCTTTTGCTATCGCAATTACTGCTGCAAGAATACACCATGCAGTAACGTCATCTGCCGCAGCACAAGAAATAACCATGGCTCCAAGAGGCGTTTTTGTAAGTCCTCTTTCCTTTACAATCCTCGCCAATACCGGAAAGGCCGTAATACTCATTGCAATTCCCATAAATAAGGAGAACACGAGAAAACTAACATTTGCAGGAGCAAATTTTTCATAAATAAAATACGACAATGCTACTCCCAGAAAAAATGGGACCACGATACTTGAATGGCTAATCACTAAAGCATCTTTTGCCTTATTTTTAATTTTGTGCAAATCCAGTTCCATTCCTATAAGAAACATAAAAAAAGTAAGTCCAATCTGACTCAGGAATTGAAGATTTTTTAAGGCATCTTTAGGAAACAAATAAGTTAAAAACTCCGGAAACATAAATCCCATAATGGAGGGACCTAAAATTATTCCGGCTATTATTTCACCTACTACAGAAGGTTGACCTATCTTAGAAAACAGAACACCAAATACTCTTGAAGTGGCCAGTATTATTATTATCTGAAGCAATAACAACCCCAATGGATGTTTCAGATTTTGCTCCATCTGAGACCAAAAACCTTCATCTGTATATTGAGTATGTTTTACAGAATCTGCTTTTTCAGTTTGTAAAAATTTCTTTTCAGGCGTCAAGACTTTTCCCTTTTCCGTGATCATCCAGATCAACAACAAAAAAGAACTAATGATGATGAGGTAAAGAAATATATTTTTTCTCATTGAATAGATGATTTACCGAAGCTCCTTATAAATTAGGACACTTCATATCTTTTTCAAAGGTACGAAATTTTAATAATATGAAAAATCTTATACTAAACTACTTACACAAAACAGGTTCCTTCTCTTCATCTTTAGAATCGCCAAACCATACGGTAGAATAACCCTTATAAATCCCTACCCCTATAGCTCCCCATTTATTATCCTTCCAGATATCTTTGTTCAGAATTACATTATTATGATGTACACTTTCCTGCCACAACTTCAAAGCTCCTTCCGCTGTTACATCATCATGACTGTACATTGGCTTTGAACTTCCTACTGCGATTTCATAACCGTTATCTTTATAACTTGTCAGTTCCCTTGGTTTGTTCCACATACATTCTGACTGTTTGTGATCTGGAGTATAACAACAAGAAGACCATTTCCCTTTACCGGACCAACTGTGTGCATTACATTTATCGCTCAGATCTGGCTTATTCTTTTGCAAATCCATGCAATGCTGTTGCGCCACATAGGTCAATGATTTTGACAAAGGGATACTTGGCAAATTATTTTTCTTCCGATATTCCATAATCAAAGTATACAACTTCTGCTCCTCCGCACTGATACATGTTTCAGGGGTTACGGGTTGTGACTTTTTACAAACAGAACTGGTCAGAAGGGTCAGACTGAAAACCAATAGGACTATTTTAGTGCTTAGTTGTTGGTGCATAGTGTTTAGAAATTAGAAAGATATCAGATACTAGATGTAAGATAATTATTTTATCTAGCATCTTACATCTAGAATTACCAAAATTATGCCACAGTCCCGCCGTTTGATACTACTTTCGAAGGCGAAACAAAAGACAAACTCCCGTCTTTATCTTCCGTCATCAGTATCATCCCTTGCGACATGATACCTTTAATATCTCTTGGAGCAAGATTTGCCAGCAAACAGACCTGTTGACCGATTATTTTCTCAGGTTCGTAAAACTCAGCAATACCACTTACAACAATTCGTTGATCGAGTCCTGTATCGAGTTTTAATTTTAATAATTTTTTAGTTTTCGGCACACGTTCCGCTTCAAGAATCGTAGCGATACGAATATCCATTTTTGTAAAATCATCGTAGGATACTGGCTCTTTAGCTTCTGCTACAATAGCATTGGCTAGCTCGTTGGCTTTCTTGGAGGCTTCTAATTTTTGTATTTGTGCTTCGATCTGTTCGTCTTCAATTTTACTGAATAAAATTTCTCCAACACCTATCTGATGCCCTGCTTTTACAAGGTCTGCCCTACCCGATTCTTTCCACAGATATTTCGGAATATTCAACATTTTAACAAGTTTCTCTGAAGTAAACGGAAGGAATGGCTCACATAAAATTGATAAATTAGCGGTAATCTGTGCGCTAATATTCATGATTGTTTTCACTCTCTCAATATCAGTCTTTATCAATTTCCAAGGCTCCGTTTCTGCAAGGTATTTATTGCCCAAACGCGCCAACTCCAGCATGAAAGCCTGCGCTTCTCTGAAACGGTATTGCTCTATAGAAGCTGTTATTTTTCCCGGCAACTCTTTTAATGTAGCGAGTACTTGTTGGTCTAATTCGGATAGAACTCCTAGTGCAGGAATTTTTCCATCGAAATTTTTGGCCGTCAATACAATTACCCTGTTCACAAAATTTCCAAAAATATCCGCCAGTTCTGAATTATTTCTTGTTTGAAAATCCTTCCATGTAAAATCATTATCTTTTGTCTCAGGTGCATTAGCACACAAAGCATAACGCAAAATATCCTGTTTGCCCGGAAACTCTTGCAAATACTCATGTAACCACACCGCCCAGTTTCTTGAAGTAGATATTTTTTCACCTTCCAGATTCATAAACTCATTAGCAGGCACATTGTCTGGTCGTATATAGCTACCATCAGCGATAAGCATGGCAGGAAAAATAATACAATGAAATACAATATTGTCTTTTCCTATAAAGTGCACCAGTTTGGTATCTTCGGCTTTCCAATACTTCTCCCAGTCTTCGGCTTTACTTGTTTTGAAAGTAGAACGATCGTATATATAATCTTTTTTATCTTTTTCAGAATTATACTTTTCGAAAAATTCTTTCGTAAAGGTGATGTAACCGATCGGTGCATCAAACCATACATACAATACTTTTCCTTCTGTATCTTTCAACGGCACTTTCACTCCCCATTCCAGATCCCTTGTCATAGCACGAGGCAGGAGTCCTTGTTTCAACCAGGACTGACACTGACCCATTACATTTGTTTTCCATTCCGGATGTGAATTTACAAACGCTTCAATTTGTGG
>JANYCO010000091.1 GCA_025360235.1 Cytophagales bacterium | reverse complement strand
GTTTAAGTATAATTTAGAGTTATATTCGTATAACGATTTACCTTAAAAACGAGGCGGTATAGATTCCCCTTCTAGTTAATTTGTAATATGAACAATAAGTCAAGATTAATAGTTAAAACATGGGATTATGCTCCAGGTTTTATTAAGATTGAAAATAGGTTTAAGAAAAGTAGAAATAAAATGAAGGGATCATTTTTATGTTTATTGGTATTCTTGTTTTCTAATTTTTATACAGAGAACTGTATTGCTCAGGATTATATTATAGCGAATGAAGGCTTTGAAGGTACTATTGATTCAGCATGGGTGCTGAAAAATTCCAGACAAGTAGAGAAGCAATCTTACCGCGGACAAAAATCCATGGAAGTATCCGCAGGTGGCGAGGTTTCGCGTTTCGTAGATATACCGGAAGGTGTACAGGAAATTGTAGTGAAGAGTTGGATAAAACTTACTGGTATTAGTTCTAACAATAAGAAAATTGATTCTTTAAGTAATAACTATGTTTCAGGAGATACCGTAGTTGTGGTACAAAGATCCAGTCAGGCGGCTTCGATATTAGTGCAGGGAGCAGATGGAGGTTATATAAAAGGAGGACAGGTTGGGTTTGTATACAGAAATGCAATCTGGACTTATTATGAAAAAGAAATTAAAATTCCTGCAGGAGTTAAAAAAATAAAGATTAGTTGTAAGAATACACTTGAAAGTGGTAAAGCGTATTTCGATGAGATCATAATTACGAAAAGACAACTTGGATTGGTAAAGGAAGAATCATCCTGGGCAAAGTCGGTGCGGGATTTTAATGCAAAGGCAAAACTTTTAGTAAAGAACGGAGACTTTGAAGATGGTGCGCAAACCTGGAATCCTTATTGGGGTTTTCAATTATCCAATAACGCTCATTCCGGAAATTATTCCTGCATGATTCAAAATGCAGATTCAGGCGTTTGGAGAGGTTCTGGTAACGATATACTTTTTAGAATACCTGTTGGAACAAAAAAACTAAAAATTTCAGCCTGGATAAAAGCAGACAATGTAAAGGGAGGGCCTAATCCATGGGAGACAGGAGCAATGCTGCTGAGTCTGACAGACGCACTTGGAAATGAAATTCCTGGAGGAGATGCAGTAGCACGAACAGTGGGCACACACGACTGGAAAAAATTTGAATCCTATTTCAATATTTCAGAAAGAGCCTCTAACTTTAAACTCCTTCTTCAGTTGGCAGCCTCAACCGGTAAAATATATTTTGATGATATCCTTGCTGAAACAATGACGGATGAAGAGTTTTACAATGCAAGTACTTCTCTTAAAAATCCCGGGTTTGAGAATTTATTGGCTGGCTGGCCTGCTTATGCGGGAGATGCTACGACAGACGAAGTTCATGATGGCACCTATTCTTTAAAAGTTGCCAGTGATAAAATAGGTTGGGAGATGAGACAACAAACCTTATCGGTGGTGAAAGATAAAAAACAATTTGATTTCAGTATTTGGATGAAGACCGTTAATGTAACGGAAACGCAGAATGCATGGGAAGGAGCGAGAGTGTATCTTGAGTTTAAAGATCTGAACGGAATAAGTTTGAGTACTGAAACCGTAGGAAGGGCAGTAGGCACTACTGATTGGAAAGAATATAAAGCGAAGATAACGATTCCGGAAGATGCGGTTGAATTTACGATTTCCTGCGGCAGAGCAAATGTTGCTGGTACTGCCTACTTTGATGATGCTGTTCTTCAATACCCGATAGAGAAATAAAGTATATGAAAAATATTTATAAAGTACTAAGTTGTATTTTTATTATTTGTGGAATTTTCTCCAACGCCTTTGCTATTGATGGCGATTCTTCAGAGGTAGTTTCAACGAAAGGAACTGTATTCAACACAGCAAAGATTCAAAACTATTTTAGGAATATTTCTCTTACTAAGAAACAAAGACCCGCTTACAATCCCTATATATTGGGCAATGACGACGACAAAGGAGAAGGAGATGACAGAGGAATCCCTGTTACTTTTTCAGGGTCATTTCGTTTTAGTCCGAGGTGGAGAGACCTTTATCAGAATTGGCCTGGATCAGCAGGCGTGCATAGCAAAAGTTTAGAGGTGAATGGTTTTGGAAATAACGACCAGCCTATAGCAACTGTGCCTATGCTTAATCTTGGAATGAATATCGTTCCTACTCCTGGACTAGACATGTATTTTGGACTTGGGTTAATGCATACTTTTGCTGGTACGATAGATCCCGACTCCACTAAGGGGAGACTTAGTTTTGGTCAAACTTTTGGGGGAAGTATGGATTACAAAACCAAAATCGGGACTATTAAAATCGGAGGCGGTAATTTATATACGGGTCTCAGTAAATTATTTTCGGGATGGTCAACGGTTCGGATGAATTCTTTTTATCGTTTGCCGTGGGACGTAAGCACCCAGTACGGTGGTTCCTGGAATAAGTACGATGGCTACTACAGAGATGGAAGTTCTGTGAAAATTGACCCACGCTATGCAAATGGAGGTCGGACACAAGGAGTGATTTTGCAATTGTCGGACATGCCAGGAAATTTTGGATTAAATCTTAGTTATGGTGTAAATGGACAGACTGGGCAATATGTGCAAAACCCTACTACCTATAATACCCTTGGACCTACGAAAGCTACTTTTGGCGGACGGTTGTATAAAAAAATTAAAGAACGTCATACTATTGGTGCAACTTATATTTCCAACAGTGGATACGTTGACAACGTAAGCAAACTTAAAGAAACACAAATAATGTATTCAGCAGATGCGTTTTTGTCTTTTGATAAAGTAATAATTGATGTTGAGGTGGGTGCTACTTCTTTCTCCAATCCATT
>JANYCO010000074.1 GCA_025360235.1 Cytophagales bacterium | reverse complement strand
CCCATGATTTTCAGGGGCTGCAGGAAGAACATCCCTACACATTTGAATATTCAAAAAATGCGGTCATTAAAAAAGACTCATCCCCTATTGCAGAACCTCACTGGATAAATGTTTTCTATCCTGAATTCAATGCCTATATCCAACTTACTTATAAAGAAATAAAAGGGAAAGCAAAAAACCTGAACGAACATATTGACGATTCACATAAACTAGCCGGTAAACATAATGTAAAAGCGTATTCTATTGAAGAGGGTGTTGTGAAAACCCCGAAAGGATATACGGCTACCATATTTGAACTTACAGGCGAAGTGCCGAGTCAGTTCCAGTTTTATGTGACCGACTCCACAAAAAATTTTCTGCGTGGTGCAATCTACTTTCTAACCGCTACTAAAAATGACTCCCTTGCTCCTGTTATAGAATACATGAAATTTGACGCCATGCATCTGGTGAATACGTTGGAGTGGAAGGAGGAGAAAAAATAATGGTTAATTGTTAATGATTAATGTTAAAGTTGATTCTATGAATAGGTTTCTTTTGTTTGGATTGATTACATTTTTACTAAGCTCTTGTTTCTCTTATAAGGAATTGGAATTGGGCGATGTGAACAGTGTGAAAGTAAATAAAGTTGGCGATGGTGGAATAGAAATACAAGCCGGAATAAGAATAAATAATCCCAACAACTATAAAATAAAAGTTAAAAAAATTGAAGCCGACTTACTTGTGAACGGAAAAAAAGTTGGTAAAATAAATTTAAGTAAAAAAGTAGTTCTCCCTAAAAAATCTGACCAGGTGCAGGAATTTGCTGTAAACACTCAGCTCTCCAATCTTCTTGCTTCGATGCCCACTATTCTTATGGGAGGAGACCTTAACCTTCAAATGAAAGGGTATATAAAAGGAAAGGTTTTTATTTTTACAAAAAAATTTCCAATAGACGCTGAAAAGAAAATTTCTACAAAAGATCTACAACTATTTTAGAAGATGGAAAAAATATATTCAAATTGTCAGAGCTGCAGCATGCCTTTAAAGAAAGATGTAAAAGGCGGCGGAACTAATGCTGACGGAAGCAAAAGTGCTATGTACTGCAGTTTGTGTTATGAAAAAGGAGCATTTGTACAACCTAATATGACCGCTCCGGAAATGCAGGTTTTTGTAAAAGAAAAATTAAAAGAAATGGGATTCCCCGGATTTATTGCCGGGTTCTTTACAATGGGCATTCCCAAACTGGCACGCTGGAAGAAAGGTTGATATTTTATAGGCTTACAGTGCCAAATAAATTTTTCAATGAAGAAGGGGTAAATACGTGTTATAACAAATAAAATTCCTATCTTTAGTATCAAATAGAACCAAAATGAGAAGTTATATAAAATCCATAGGCACTGCTGTACCGCAATTTGAGAATGTGCAACAGGATATTATGGATTTTATGGCAGATGCCGCTGACATGACTCCTGATGAGCGAAAAACAATGGCAATGCTTTACCGAGCATCCGGCATTGGAAAAAGATATTCCGTTATTCCAGATTTTGGTAAAAAAAATGGCGAATACTCTTTCTTCCCAAATACTCCCGACTTAGAACCTTTTCCAACTGTAAGAGAACGCATGCAACTCTATGAAAGAGAAGCACTACCTCTGGCACTGGAAGCTATAAGAAATTGTTTTTGCTCCATTGAAAATTTTTCTCCGACTGATCTTACACATCTTATCACTGTAAGCTGTAGTGGGATGTATGCACCAGGATTAGATATTGAATTAATAGAAAAATTATCACTAAACAAAAACGTACAACGTACCAGTATAAATTTCATGGGTTGTTATGCAGCCTTCAACGGACTCAAAATCGCTGATGCAATTTGCAAATCAAACAAGGACGCAAAAGTATTATTGGTCTGTGTGGAATTGTGCACCATTCATTATCAGAAAACAAAAAACTGGGATCAGATACTTTCTAACGCTCTTTTCAGCGACGGCGCCGCTGCTGTATTGATCGATAATGTAAAACCTGTTTCGGGTAAAGCTCTGTCTTTAGATAGCTTTCACTGCGACCTAGCTCCGGAAGGCAAGAACGACATGGCCTGGCATATTGGTGACTTTGGTTTTGAAATGACGCTCTCCTCTTATGTACCTGATCTGATAAAAGGAGGTATTGAAAAATTAACATCGGACTTACTCAAGACGCTTGAACTTGATGTAAATGAAATAGATTTCTACGCCATTCATCCCGGAGGGAAAAAAATATTAGAAGCTATAGAGTCTGCTTTGTCCATTGATAAAGTAAAAAACCGTTTCGCACATCAAGTGTTGCGTGAATATGGAAATATGTCTTCTCCTACAGTACTTTTTGTTTTGAAAGAAATTTTAGACCAACTTAATACTTCTGACGATCAGAAAAATATTTTAAGTTTTGCTTTCGGACCTGGGCTTACACTGGAAAGTATGTTATTAAAAGTACATTGCAAAATTCTGGTTGCTACAACCACTAACGTAACTGAAAGTTCTGCTGTTTCTATTTCTTAATTATGTTTAGTAAACGTTCCGAAGAAAAAGAATTTTTAGACGATCTTCAGTGCGAAGGCGATGACCTCAAACAAAATCTCCGTGAACTGAAATTTATCAATAAATGGCTGGGAGGAAACAACGTTACCTTCAGCGGATTGGGCCAAGCGCTTAAAAATAATTCTCAAAAAAAATTACATGTTGCAGACCTGGGTTGTGGCGGCGGAGACATACTCGAACTCATTGCCCAGTGGGGACGAAGAAAAAAATTGACACTTTCGTTAACAGGAATTGATGCTAATGAATTTATAATAAATTACGCCAAACAAAACACAAAGGCATATCCGGAAATTCAGTACGAAAAGTTAAATGTTTTTTCAGATGAATTTTCCAGGCTAAAATTCGACATCGTCAATTGTACACTTTTTTGTCATCACCTTGATGATGAAAGTTTGGTGAAATTATTTTCACAATTAAAAAAACAAGTAACTATAGCTGTAGTGATCAACGATCTTCACCGGAATTGGTTTGCCTATCATTCCATCAAATGGCTCACAAAACTTTTCTCTAAGTCCTATATGGTAAAGAACGATGCCAAGCTTTCGGTACTTCGTGGCTTCAGCAGAAAAGAGCTTGAAGCAATCATCCGCAAATCAGGGTTTACAAATTTTTCAATACGATGGAAGTGGGCGTTTCGGTGGGAGATGGTTCTTTTTTCGATTTGATGATTTGATAATGAAAAAATAATAAGAGTCAGACTACTTTTTCCATTTTTAATCTGTGCAACCCCTTAATCCGCTCAATCAGCGGTTCAGACTATTTTACTTCACTGGCAAGTTCATTCACCTTCTTCTCCAATTCAGTAAAAGCCTCTGGAGCTTTCTCCGTTTCAGGTGCAGGATTACTTCTGTATAACACTTTCTTTTTTATACAATCTACCGTTGCTGAAATCGTATACGGATAAAATCTATCCGCTGCGCTTCCTCCATATTCATTTTTAGGAAGCGACATAAATCCATTTTTTTTCTTTATTAAGATTTTCAATTCTACAATTTTAGCCGGATTAACATAGGCTTTTTTTATTACTTCTTTTCTAGAACTTGGCATTGAACTCACAGGGTTATCGTATTCTTCTATCCATTCTTTTACTATAATGGAATCCCCTTTGATAATAATGATTTTAGTGGAAGAAGTGTATTCCAAATAGAACCCAGGTTTTTTATTCGATTTCTTTTGTGCCCAAACAAAGGTTACCGAAAGACACAGAATTATAAAAGTGAAAATTGTTTTCATATCGTTATAATTTAAATACCCAATTTTCTTCTTATACGGATAGCTGCAAAATTGTTTTCTACTTTAGCTTCCTCTCCTGTCTGTGATTTTTGTTTTACATACAGCGTACTGTCGTCTTTCCATTTTACTTCTTCAGGTCCCCATGTACCAAAATCGATTTTTGCCAAACTGGAAACCTCATCATTGTTTACCTTCATAAAATCAATTCCATTGAATGTAAAAGCCGCCATCATATCATAATTGCCAGCGACGTATTGTTTTTTATCAGGAGAAAAAACAGGGTACCCAATCGTTTTCATGGTTTTGCCATTTGCAGAATTTACAAGTAAGTAACCGTAGCTTTCCATATAATATACCGCTACAATAAAATAACCATTTTGATCAAGTGAAATAAACTGATACACTTCATACCCTTCATCGTCGCTATTGTCGTTTGTAAGCTCTACGGTTTTACCATTTGATAAAGATAAAGTCAATTCTTTACCTTTTCTTTTTACTTTGGTTGGAACTTTTGAAATATAATAATTTTCCATCATTTCCATATACCCTTGCTCTTTACCCTTACAAACAGAGTCTCTGAGCAAAGTGTCCGTTGTCATATTATAAAAATTGACAGAAGCATATTTTTCTTTAGATATGGTATTAACCAACAAGGTATAGCCAAGTGTGTCGTACACCCCAGTAAAATTTGTTTTCGATATTGAACCAAACAAAGTATCCTTAACTGGAATATCAGTTGTAGTCCCTTCCGTAGTACTATCAGTACAAGAAAATAAAACCCATGCCAAAAAAAGTACAATACCTCCAAATAAATTTATCTCTTTTTTCATTCGCATTTTTTAATTCGTAATTCAAAATTTTTCCTCAATCATTTTTTTCAACTCAAGATACTCATCCCTAAGCTTCGCAGCCTCAATAAAGTCAAGGTCTTTGGCGGCACGTTCCATTTGTTTTTTTGTACGGTCCATCAATTTCTCCAACTCGGGTTTTGTCATATAAGCCACCACGGGATCTGCGGCAATACTTGGTTCTTCCGTCTTGTTATAATAATTTACAGATTCTCGTTTTGAATCAGCCACAGCAGTCTGTCCAAGTATCGCCTCTTTGGATCTTTTTATTGTAACAGGAGTAATACCATGTTTCTCATTGTACTCCATTTGGATACTTCTTCTCCGATTCGTTTCATCGATTGCCTTAATCATCGAATCTGTCATTCTATCAGCATACATAATTACTTTACCATTAGAATTTCTGGCTGCACGTCCTATTGTCTGGATCAACGAACGGACATTTCTCAGGAAACCTTCTTTGTCTGCATCCATGATAGCTACAAGTGAAACCTCCGGCAAGTCGAGTCCTTCTCGCAAAAGATTTACACCAACCAATACATCAATCACACCCAATCTCAACTCACGTAAAATTTCTACCCTGTCCAGTGTTTTGACTTCGGAGTGAATGTATTTTGACTTTATATTTAAACGACTTAAATATTTATCCAACTCCTCTGCCATACGTTTGGTAAGCGTTGTCACCAATACCCTGTCTCCTGCTGCAATACGTTCTTCTATTTCCTCCAGCAAATCATCGATCTGATTGGTGCTTGGTTTTACTTCTATGATCGGATCAAGCAACCCTGTTGGGCGAATTACTTGTTCTACGATTTCTCCTCCGGATTGTGTTAATTCATAATCGGCAGGTGTAGCAGAAACGTAGACCACCTGGTTGATTATATTTTCAAATTCATTGAAGGTGAGCGGACGATTGTCCATAGCTGAAGGTAACCGAAAACCAAAGTCAACCAAATTTACTTTTCTTGAACGGTCACCACCCCACATCGCCTTCACCTGCGACATTGTAACGTGACTTTCGTCCACCACCATTAAATAATCATCAGGGAAATAATCTAATAAACAATAAGGTCTGGAGCCTTTCTCTCTTCTGTCGAAGTAACGGGAGTAATTTTCTATACCCGAACAGTAACCTAGCTCACGCATCATTTCAATGTCAAACTCGGTCCGCTCTTTTATTCTTTTTGATTCAAGGAATCTTCCTTCGCTTTCGAAATAATTCATCTGTGAAACTAGGTCGTCCTGTATTTCTTTGATGGCATTATTCATGGCATCCTTCCCCGTCACAAAAAGATTGGCAGGATAGATCGCAATTACTTTTTCCTGGTTTAGTTGTCTCCCGTTAATTGGATCTATTCGAAATATATTTTCTACATCATCACCAAACATGTAGATACGGAAAGCATAGTCAGCATAGGCTGGATAAATATCAATGGTGTCGCCGGTAACTCTGAAATTTCCACGCTTAAATTCTCCTGTAGTTCGGTTGTATAATATCTCTACAAAAGAATAAAGTAATTTATTTCTACTGATTCTATCGCCAATACTAATCCGCACAACACTATTTCCAAACTCTTCGGGATTTCCTATTCCATAGATACAAGAAACTGAAGCCACCACAATAATATCTCTTCTATTTGTAATCAAAGATGAAGTAGTAGCCAAACGAAGTTTTTCAATCTCCTCGTTTATCGAAAGATCTTTTTCAATGTATAAATTAGAAGAAGGGATATACGCCTCTGGCTGATAATAATCGTAATAAGAAATAAAATACTCTACCAGATTTTCAGGAAAAAACTGTTTGAACTCACCATACAATTGAGCTGCCAGTGTTTTATTGTGACTAAGAACCAATGTAGGTTTGTTTACCTGTTTGATCACATTGGCCATCGTAAACGTTTTACCGGTACCCGTAGCGCCTAGTAATACCTGATGTTTGTCGTTACGATTTATTCCATCCACCAGCTTCTGGATAGCCTTAGGCTGATCGCCGGTAGGTTGGTAGTGGGAATGTAGAATGTAATCAGACACTGAAATTTAATGGTTAATGGTTAATGGTTAATGGTTAATGGTTAATTTATAATTTTTTTTATCCAAAACCAATAAAATAGGAATGCGAAAAATAAATCAACTAATTATCATGAATTCCAAATCTCCCAAGCCTTCTCAGCTTGCAGGTGGAGCATTTCTAAGCCGTTTTTCGTTTTGGCACCCATTTCCTTACCCTTCTGCATGAAGGTTGTTTCTTCCGGATTATAAACAAGGTCAAAAAGAAAATGATCCTTAGTAAGGAATTGATAAGGAATTTCAGGACAAGAATCAACGTTAGGATACATTCCTAAGGGAGTCGTATTAATGATTATATTATACTCTTCCAATAATCCTTTAGTGATATCAGAGTATAAAATATTGCCATCGTTCTCTTTCCTAGATACAACTTTGTAATCAATATATTCCTTTTTTAAAACTGCTTTTACTGCTTTAGCTGCACCACCATCTCCTAATACTAAAGCTTTATAGTTTTTATAAGCTACTTCATCTATAAATTTATCTTCAGGTCCTTGAAACTTATTAAACGCTTCCCTGAATCCATCAAAATCCGAATTGTAGCCTACTAATTCTCCGTCTTGAATTTTAATAACATTAACAGCCCCAATCTCTACAGCTGAAAAGTCTATCCTGTTTAAATAATTCCCCTCCATAATCCTTTCTTTATGTGGAATTGTCACATTCAAGCCTTTTAAATCAGGATTATTCTTAATTATATCTAGAACTTGGGCTACATCCTTTATTTCGAAAAAATCATATCTCGAATCTTCAATATTTTCTTTCTCGAATTTTTCGGTAAAATATTTTTTTGAAAATGAATGAGTAAGAGGAAAACCTATGAGGCCGTAAAGATTCATAAATTATTTCTTTTTAAACTTATAAATCATAAACTCTATAACAGGAGGCAATATCGACAGGAAAATTATCCCAAAGATTACCAATTCAAAATTATTCTCTACTACACTATTATTCCCGAATAAAAAGCCTAGCATAGTAAGACCTATAACCCAAAGTAATCCTCCGATAATATTATATGAAATAAATCTGGAATAATTCATTTTGCTGATTCCAGCTACAAAAGGTGCAAACGTTCGAATGATAGGAATGAAGCGGGCAATGATAATGGTTTTACCTCCATGTTTTTCATAAAAGGCTTGTGCTTTTAGAATATGGTCTCTTTTTAAAAATTTCAAAAATATTGTTCTGAAAATACTTTGTCCGGGTTGGGTTTTAAAAAATTCTTCGGAAAACACTTTATCCCCTAATGATTTTCCAATATAATAATTTAGGGTGTCTCCTGTAAAGGCCGCTACAAATAATAGTCCCATGGACAAGAAAAGATTTAAAGACCCTTTAGCACAAAAAATTCCAACTGTAAAGAGCTATGAATCTCCAGGCAAGAAAGGCATTATGACCAATCCAGTTTCTACGAATATAATAGCAAAAATTATAGAGTAAGTCCACACTCCATAATCAGCAATGTATTGTCCAATGTATTTATCAAGGTGTAAAAAAAAATCGAGTAACTCTTTTAGTGTTTCCATATACAAACAAACAACCCTATGAAAATTTATGCCTCTCATAGGGTTGCTCTTATTATTTTATTTACATATTATAATTTATTAAGAAAATGATCAAAGGTGTCGCTGCGTATACCCAAGCGTAGGGTCTCCAGCGGTACCACTTCGTTTGGAGCGATATTTCCTAAGTTTACATTCGCATCAAGAAGTTTGATAAAGTAAACTTGTTGTTCTTTTTGTGGGGCTTCCCAAATTATTTTTTCTGCAGGAATTTTTCTCAGAATTTCTTCTACAAGTCCAGATCTAACTTCACCTGAAGACCTGAACAGTCCAACGTTACCACCTTCTCTTGCTTCACCGATCACTTTCCATGCACCTGCATCAAGTTCTGCCTGCATCTGCTCAATCCACTTGTAAGGTGCGATGATCTTCTCTGCATCTTTAGAACCTACTTCCGAAAGGACTGTAACATGTTTGGCGAGGGTATGTATATATTCACACTTTTTATCGTGTTCTAATGTAATGGAACCATCCGATACTTCGGCATGATGAATATTATATTTCTCGAGCAATTTCAAATAATCATCAAACTGATTTCGAATAATAAAGGCTTCAAATAATGTACCGCCAAAATAAACCGGAATTCCTGCCGAGCGGTATACTTCTAATTTACCTGCCAGATTAGGGGTTACATAGGAGGTAGCCCATCCTAGTTTCACAATATCGATATAATCACCAGAGACTTCTATCAAATCTTCAACATCTCTTACACTTAGCCCTTTGTCCATGACCATAGTAAAGCCAGAGTTTCTAGGCTTGCTCGTCCTCGTAGGGACTTTTGTTAATGAAAAATTGTTATACATTTTATTTTCGGTACTGATCTATAATTTTCAACAGTGCTTTTTGGGTCTCCAATTTAGGAAAAAAATCAAAAAGAACCGCATGTTTGTCAAAATCAAGAACGAGTCCATTTTCAAGATAAGTAAAAGCTTCTTTGTATCTACCTGCATTTAAAAGATATACTGTAGCCCGGTAATATAATTCCGCACTTTCAGGCATTTCGTCTATTGCACTCAAAATAAGTGTGATAGCCCTTTCTATTTCACCATTTTCATAGTGTACAAACGACCAGTTTTGCCAAACTTCAGTATTAAAGGGATCTAACACACAAGCCTCTTCATATGCTTCCAGACAAGAGACCAGATTGCCGATCTTGTATTCTGCATTGGCAGTAGCCAACCAATAAATAGCATTTTCTTTGTCCAGTTTTAAAGCTTTTTTGAAGAAATGTATCGACTCGTATGATTTATCCTGAGCTTCGAGGCACTTTCCTATTCCAAACCAGGCTTCGTGGTATAGATTATCCAGTTTGGTAGCTTTCTTAAAACATTCCATTGCTTTGGTATATTTGCCCATTCTTTCATGGCAAACACCTAGGTTACAAAACACATCAGCACTTGGCTCTTCTAATTCCTGCGTTCTATGAAAACTTTCTATTGCTTTTTCGTAATTGTTATTGTTGAGATAGCAATTACCCATATTGAAAAAAGCGGAAGAGAAATTCTCATTTATGGTTACTGCATATTCATATGCTTTGATTGCGTCATCGTATTTGCCAAGTTTAAAATAAACTATTCCCATATTGTACCATGCAAAATCAGAATAGGGGTCATTGTCAATAAATTTCTGATAGAAGTCTACGCTTTGCTCTAGTTGTCCTGTCACATCGAGACAATAAGCCAACTCGTATAGGGCGTCTTCATTATTTAAATTAAGATCTATCGCCTTTTTATAAGATTCAATAGCTTCGTCCAACTTATCCCAGTCCTGATAAGTCATACCCATTGCAAAATAAATCTCGTCTTTCTCCTCTACCATTTCCAATACTCTTTCTAAGTATTCAATGGCTTCTTCAAATTTTTCTTCCTGACAAAGGATATTGCTTTTTAACAGAATAACATCAGGGTCGTTGGGTTGAAATAATTCTGCTTTTTCAAGAAGATCCCATGCTTCAGCAAATTCTTCTTTACGAATTAATAAGTGTGCTTTTTGTATGAGAAGTTCTGTGGAATAAGGATATTGATTCATGGCTATATCACAAACACCAGAAGCTTTTTTAAACTTGTTAGACTCAATATAATGCTCAATAATTTCTTCAAAGACATTGAGGTCAAAAAATAGGTTTTCACCATTTTTGAGCATCTCCTCAAATCTTCTTACCGCCTCTTTCCCCTCCTGATTATGCTTATACCTTTTTCCCATATATATTAAACGAAAATAACCAGGAATGTGTTATCACTTATACTAATATTGGTATTTTTTTAATTATTTCCTACGTAAATCGTTTATTATTTATTCACATATTTACGCAATAATTCCTCGCAGGTTTTATCCGTTGTGGCATCTAAGGAAGAAAAATTATAATTAAGCAATTGTCTGATTCTCTCATTTTGGTATTCAAAAGAGAAATCTGCTAGCCTAACTGTTTCTTTAGTAAGGATTGGTTCAGAGGTGCTAAACAAAGTACGAAGACTTTCAATTCTCCAAGCTATCTCCGACACTACTTTTCCTACACTTACACTTGGTGGTTTAACTTGAAAAGAGTGTGCAATTGAATCAAAAAGTTCTTTATAGGTAACGCTTCCTGCATTGAGAATAAAACGTTCCCCAAAACAATTTTTGTTTAATAATTCTACAACAATTGCGGCTACATCCATTACATCTACATAACTAATATGACCGTTTGTATAGAATTTATTTCTTTTATAAATGTATTGAAAAAGTTTAGTACTCCCATTTTCCCAATTGCCTGGGCCAAGCACTACAGAAGGGTTCACGATAAATGCGGGAAGCCCTTCCTCAATCCCTCTCCATACTTCAAGTTCTGCCAGGTATTTTGATTTTGCATAATGCGTATTCATTTCTGAATCTTCCCACAATGCATTTTCATTTATAGTGAGTTCTCCTTTTTTCCTTCCTAAAGCAGCAATAGAACTAATGAAACAAAATTTCTTTATCGTTGAACATTTAAGAGCAGCATTGACGACATTGGCGGTACCTTCCACATTTACTTTGTACATCTTTTCCCGATGCCTTGGAGAAAAAGATATGATGGCTGCAGCATGAATAACGGTATCACATTGTTCCATAGCTTTATTTAGAATTTCTGTATCAGAAACATCTCCTTCAAGCCATTGGATGGATGACTCAATTCCTTGCAGGAGTGAAAGATCACTGAAACTTCTTTTCAGGGCTAAAATTTTCTCTCCTTTAGAAAGTAACGCCCTTGCGATAAAA
>JANYCO010000062.1 GCA_025360235.1 Cytophagales bacterium | reverse complement strand
ATCCTGAGTATTATCGAGCCATTCAATGACGTCAATAAATTCTCCTTTCAATTTGTCAAATAATCCCATGGTATTAGGTTTTAGGTGATGAACTTTTATTTTAATTTATTAGGTAAGGTATATTAGTCAATTAGTTTGGTGAATCAGCGAAATTTTAAGTCCTAAATTTCGTATCACAAAGGCATCATACGACAAGATAATAAATTTGTTACAATATGTCAAAATATCACCTAAATAGTACATCAAATATAAAAACAATACAGATTTTTGCGTAAATCGGGCTTAATAAGCACAATCAGTTTATACTAAAATCAAAGAAACAACATGAAAAAACACTTACTCTATAGTTTAGTGCTGGGAACGGCCTTCGGGTACTTCTCTTGCAGCCCGCCAAGGCAAATGATCTCCAAGTTAAGAGGTGATTGTGGTGGTCCTGACGATGGACGTTTTACGATAGCGGCCAATAATATTCGCTTAATGTATGGCTATCCGGTTCCTGCTTCAACTTCACATTTTATTGTAAATGTGGATGGTAAATTTGCTTCCAATTACGGCGGATTGGGAAGTCAGGTACATCACTTCTGTACTGTTAAGAAAATGAAAGTGGAAGGTGCGCGAAAATTCAGTGAAATGGAATTTTTCTTTGAAGGGATCAAGATCACACAGAGACTTATTCCGGTAAACGGAGATCTGGTAGAGGTAGACAGTCTTACACCTGCCCGTTATTTCAGAATAGAATATGAATTTAAAAACGATAACCCGGCAACTAAAAATGTAGGCTTACATCTTTTGATCGATAATATGATCTCCGATAACGATGCACCCAAGCTTGACGGAGACGGCAAACGTGTAAGAGTAGAAACAAGATTTTCAGGGGAAGAGGTTCCTAAGCAAGTTTTTCTTTACCGTACAGAAGGCGACCTGACCGATCATACCGCTGAGATTCTTACTACTAAAGGGAAAGCGGTGAAGCCTGATGAGTTGGCCATAGGTCGCTGGCCTTATTTTCATACAGTGGTTTGGGATTATACGCCAAGTGGAGCGGAGTATACGGATGCAGCTTGTTTATTGAAATGGAATCCTAAGCCCATTACTTTTCAGCAAAAACATACTGTAGCCACTTATTATGGAATGGCCCGAAAATCCAATAAGCCAAACGACCCTGATCCGGGTATTGCGGCAGTTTTTACAGAAAAAGAAGGGCCTAATTTAATCTGTGATACTATTTTCTTTGACAATGCAGATGCTAAGCTTAGTGCAAAATTCACTCAAGCCATAGAGCAGATGCTGCAAGGGAAAGATCTTACAAAGATTCAAGGTATTTTAATAGAAGGTCATACCGATGCTAAAGGAACGGATGCTGCCAATGTGGAGTATTCGCGTAAGAGAGCGAAGGTGGTGGTAGACTATTTTGTAAAGAAAGGAATTCCAGAATACAAAATTGTGCCAAAAGGTTTTGGAGAAATGTATGCCGATCAGAGTGAGAACAGTGTAGCCAATGGGAATCCTAAGGATAGGAATAGTGTGATTACGTTGTATTATAAACCTTAACCCTTGCGTCCTTTGCGAAAACTTAGCGCTCTTTGCGTTTAATTTGTTTAGTTTGGAAAAGAAGACGATTTTATTAATAAAGCCTGACATAGTAATCAGATAAAATAAAAAAGCCCCACCAATTTGGCGGGGCTTTTTCTTAATGTCAAAATTCTAATGAATATATATTCAAATAAGATTTTCTAATTAATTGATCACCTCAACATTCACGGCGTTCATACCTTTCTTTCCTTTTTCAACTTCATATTTAACTTGATCGTTTTCACGAATCTCGTCAATAAGACCTGAAGAGTGAACGAAGATATCTTCACTTGAATCTGATGGTTTAATAAAACCAAAACCTTTGGTGTTATTAAAGAATTTTACTGTTCCTTGCATTGTACTGTTATTTATATATTTAATTACGATGCAAGGTAATGTTTATAATCGGGGAAACCTAATAGTGGGTTTTTAGAAAGAAAAGGAGGAAAGAAGGGGGTAGTTCAAATATCTAATGTAATTGTTGATTGATATTGATGTTGTGTTGTTTATAGTATTAACACAATGGTTCCCGCTATAATAAGGAATGCTCCAATGGCCATTTTCAAGGTGAGCACTTCCCCAAGAAATAATACCGAAAGAATTATAGCGAGCGCTACACTTAACTTGTCTACAGGAGCTACTTGTGAAACTTTTCCGATTTGTAAAGCTTTAAAATAAAAGATCCAGGACAATCCTGTCGCTATTCCTGACAGACCTAGAAAGAGAAGATTATATTTAGTTAACGATCCGATCCCAATCGTTTCTTTTTTATAAAGAACAATGCCCCATGCGATCACCAGAATGACAATTGTTCGGATAGCGGTAGCAAGATCTGAATTTACCTCTTTGATCCCGATCTTGGCAAAGATTGCGGTTAAGGCTGCAAACAACGCGGAAAGTAAAGCATAGATCCACCACATAGTTTTATAGATTTTTAAATTGGAAAGGCAAGGTACTAATTTGATTTTGGAAATTGTGTTAAAGTTGGGGTTATTCCACCTCATTGTGGTATAACATTTATGTTGTGCTGCTATAATGTAAAAATGTCAGCTATTTTTTAAAGGATCATCCACTACCTCCAATTCAAATAAAGGTTTAATCTTCTCACAAAAGTCTTTCATGTTGAATGTCTTTCGATATTTCCGGTAATTTATCGCTTTAAATTTTTCATAGCTTATTTCCCCATTTTTATAAAATATTTTTCAAAATACTGAAATATGAAATAGCTTATCGTAAATGTCATAAAAATAGATAAAAGTAACCTTGCATATTCTGGAAATAGAACGTTATGATTAATAGCAAACAATGCCACTAGGCCTGACAAAGTATAGGCAATCGGATGAAACAAATAAATGGAATAGCTAGCCTCTCCCAATAGTGACAATGGTTTATGAATAATAGAAGGTAATTGAATGTTCATTTTGTAAACTCCAAGACAAATTAAAAAACAACAAAGTGTAAAAATTAATCGGTTTGTTCCGGTTACAATACCAATAATTTTTTCTCCGGAAGGATAAATAATGAATAAAATAAGACCCAATAGAAAAAGTAGTAATGCAATGGAATTTTTCATTTTAATATTTTGAGAAAGCATTCCTATAAGATAGCCCCCCAGAAATAGAAAAAGCTGGTTTAATGGGTTGGAATAATTTCTTGCTTGTTCACTCATGGACCTATTTGTGTCAAGAAGAATAAAAGAGAAATAAAGATAAGTAAGGAATATTAAAAATGAAAGGAGCCAAAAAAGAATCGAATTTTTCTTTGAAAAAAACACAAAAAAGGGGAAGAAAAAATAAAATACCAATTTATTGGAGCAGGGCTCTGGTCTATTGGCAATGAATTGG
>JANYCO010000024.1 GCA_025360235.1 Cytophagales bacterium | reverse complement strand
ATGGATTTTATCATTATGTTCTAAGTGATGAGGAAGGTAATAGTAGTAAAGGGAAGCTAGTGATAGAGTAAAGAGTAGTTGAACAGATGGGTTCAATAAAAAACTAAATAATCTTTAAAAGGAAAGTTCCGGAAGAACTGAGCAGGAAGTGTGTTTTACATCTTCCTGCTTTTATATGATGTGAAAGCTATGCGATACCAATGTGATAGCATGTAAAAGTATGTGATATGGATGTGATAGGCATGGGTAAAAGAAAGAACAGTGCATCTTAGCCCCCTAAAACCCACTGTTCTATTATTTTTAGAAATACTTATTGGCGATTAAATTACCGATATAAAACGGTATGAATATTCGTTTTAGCAGAAAAGTTAGTAATACTAAAATGAATTATATGTTGAGAGTTTGTAATGATTTGCTTCGTATATGGTGTGGACAACTATAATCGCTACCTGTGATTTTTTGTTGCAAATTTGTGTTTAATATATTCATAATTTATTGATTATAAATATATTAAACACTTAAAATTAGATTTTAATTCGTAATTAACCACTATCTTTTCAACGTAATCGTATACGTTTTCCCATTTGTATGTGTATACAATGCAGTCTTATCGCAATCACCGCTTCCATAATCAAGACTTCTGGTTCCGTCTGCTGTAGTCAACGTCAACACACCACTTACAGGAGAAAAGTTAAAGGCTGCCCAACAAGAACATTCTATTTTAATATTGGTGGCAGTCACTGAGAATGCCACTCCACGTGAGGAAACACCCTCTGCTGTTCCGTTAATAATAAGTTCGTCGTCGAAAATATTTCCGGTAGTAGATTCACCTTTTGTCCACTCTCTGGTTCTGGTGGATTTACATGTTGCTACATTCCCATCTTCAAGCGTAATTTTTGCATAGCCTGTGCCGGAAGTATCTGAATCTACTATTGTAAATTTTAAATTTCCTGCACCGTTTATTCCGTTATTGGTCACTGTTCTCATACCATGAATTTTTCTTCCATCTACAGAATAATTGACTGTTTTAATTTTAATAACAGCTCCCGGGTTTCTGTATTTGTCAGTGTAGGTGACGATCACTGTTCCTTTTCTGGTTCTGCCATCGCTGCCAACACAGCCTGTAGAACCGTAATCAATTGTTATGGAATCTGTACCACTAAGAGTAATGGTGGCACAACCTGAACCATCTGTTCTTAGTTGACCGCTGCTGTTCATCGCATCCTGAGAAACTTTGTGCAGGTCGTCAAAATCAGTTTGAACAGAACTTGTCTCTGAGGTCATCGAGGCATCCGGAGTTGAGTCGTCTTTTTTATTACAAGACGATATCGTTAACGAAGTTATAGCAATTACAAGTGCTATTGATACAATTGTTTTTTTCATAATATTGAGTTTTTAGTTATATTCTTTAACTCTTAGATGTAATAAGAAGGGGAAGGTTTAACCGACTTGAAAATATTTTTAAAAAGTTGGTTTTTTTGAAAAAATAAGCGTTTTCGATTATAGAAGCATAAGAAATTTAAACGCAAAGTCTCCATTTCGTGTTTGGAGTATCTTAACCGGACATGGAATAAAGATTATATAGTAAAACGATTAACAGGGTCTACGACCATTGTTAACGTTTTATGCCTCAGAGCGCAAGAACTATTATAAATTCGAAGGTGTTTTTTTCTTTCTCCCGTTTCTCCATCTTCTTATAATAAGAAGTACGATTGCCAAAATTAATAACAAAGGCCAGATTCTGACAATTCCTAAGAAGAACGAAAGAAGCCCACTCCAACCCCCAGTGATTGCTTCACCGAGCTTAGAGAAAAAACCATACTCAGGCTGTACCTGCCCGGATACCGTTTCATATATTTCTAATTGAATGGTGCTGTACATGACATTGTCGCTTAGGAATTTTAACCTTCCTTCTTTTGCTTCAATTTCTTCTCTAATCTCCGCAAGCTTAGCTTCTACTGCCAGAATTTCTTCAATAGTTTTCGCCTGACGCAGAATTTCTTTGTAACGTTGTTCTATATCCTTTTTGGTTTTTATTCTTGTTTCGGTGTCAACATATTCTTCTGTGACGTCCTGCGAGGTAATATTTTTTGATTCCAGGTAAATGGATTCTTTTAACAGATCATTTAGCAATCCCTCAAACTGAATAGCAGGTACACGAATGCTTATGGTATTGTACAGATTGTTATAGTTTGTGCCTTGATTGGAAGAGGAAATATAAGCACCATATTTTTTTGTGAGAACTTCTACATTTTTACTACTGGCATTTAATTCCTTTACTTGAAATTTTACCTGTGCATTTTTTATTATTTTCTTTTCTACCCCGGTATTACTCGCAAAAACTACATTGGCATTGTTTACTTCAAAAGGGACAAAGTTTATTTTTTCTGATTCAGAACTTCCATTTTCATCTAGCGCTGCATCCTCCACTACTGTACTTGCTGCAAAAGTGCTGGAAGAAAGTACATTTTTATTTTCTTTTGTTTCCTTGTTTATCTCCACACCTGAGAAGGCTACAGGACCTTTATCAGCATCATTGGAGCAGGAAAATAGAAATAAAAGAGCTAAGAGAGGAATATATTTTAAATACATAAAACAAGTCGTTTAAAATTTAGATTACAAGATAGTAACAGAAAAAACGCATTCCCACTTTAAATATTGTATAAGCCTAATGTTAACAGTTGTCTCAGACCCTATTCCGTGGCTGGTGTCTCACCAGCCACAGCGATTAGCTCTAACGTTTGTAAGGTCTTTCGACCATTAACAACGTTTTACTTCGCTTTTATAAATTCTTTTCTCTTCAGAATGGTCTCTACAAATTTCACTTCGTAATCAGAATTGAAGATTTTGTAAGGAAGATAAATGATCTGTGCTTTGCTGACCATAAAAACAAAATGGTCTTTTTTAGCATACGCTTCTTTGATCAGGTCCCAGGCGATAGGGCTACCACGACGGGGGTCTACTTTGATCATAATCTGACGTGAATCTATTTCGTATGAAAGTCTGTCGAACATAATCTGATTTTGCGGAAGCTGAGTAACCCCTACAAATTGTATTGCCCAAAAAAGAATGTATAAAACAACCACTAAAATAGCTGTAACAATAAACCACCATTTGTAAGCGGGTAAAGCAAAAGCGATAGAGCCCAATAAAATCGGACCGCCGATAAACCACCACTGTTTTTTTAAGATGGACATAAGCGCCACTTGAATATATGTCTTTTTGGGTAACTGGTATTTTTTTGTTTTAATGATCATCTGTTTATTTATTCGTTTAAAATTTCTAAAATTAAAATGCCTTAAGGCTTACGTCCATGCTCTTTGCAGAATGGGTGAGTGCGCCTACAGAAATAAAATCCACTCCGGTTTCTGCTATTTCCCTAATGGTATCAGGGGTTACCCCGCCAGAAGCTTCCACTTCATATTTGCCGGCAATCATTGCTATTGCTTCTTTCATCATTGAAGGAACCATATTGTCCAGCATGATTCTGTGTATGCCTCCTGTTTCGATTGCTTCCTGAACTTCTTTCAGATTTCTGGTTTCTACTTCAATGCGTAGCTCTTTACCAGTCTTTATCAAATATTCTTTTGACGCTTCAATTGCTTTTTTGATACCACCTGCATAATCAACGTGATTGTCTTTTAGGATGATCATATCATACAGGCCAAAACGGTGGTTTACGCCTCCACCTATCTTCACTGCCCATTTTTCGGCTATACGAAAGTTTGGAGTAGTTTTCCTGGTATCAAGTAGTTTTGCTTTTGTATGCCGAATACTTTCTACGAGTTTTGAAGTGAGTGTCGCAATGCCACTCATTCGTTGCATACAATTGAGAACAAGCCTTTCTGCTTTTAAAATGGAATGTACGTTTCCATAAAGATGAAAGCCTATGTCTTTGAATTTTACAACCGCTCCGTCTTTTATAAAAATTTCCATTTTCAAATTAGGGTCTATTCTTTTCACGATCATTTCCGCAAGTGCTACTCCTGCCAAAATACCTTCTCCTTTTATAATCAGACGGGCCTTGCTTACAGCATCTGACGGAATAGAAGAAAGTGAAGAATGGTCTCCATCCCCTACATCCTCAATGAGGGCAGCATCAATAAACTGCAAAATTGCCTTTTCTGAAATATGGTCCAAAATCAGTAATCGTTTTTATGAATCGCAAAATTAACCTAGTTCGCTGCAAAAAAAAATAGTTACCCTAAACAGGAAGGGTTTATTTTAAAATATGAGAATATTATAAATAATATTAAAATAGTTATATTATTGAGCGTAAAGGCATCGGACGGTTTTAACTGAAGTGGTAAAATAACTATATAGGTTAACCGTCTGACGCCTAAAAGTTATTTTCCTCATTCTAAAGTAGATTTACTTTGTACTTTAAGAATATATCTATATTTTTAT
>JANYCO010000011.1 GCA_025360235.1 Cytophagales bacterium | reverse complement strand
CCACAACTTACGTTACCGTAAATTATAGTGCTCCGGGTTCTTCGCTAGGAGAGTTAAATTATCTGGAGCTAAATACTAAAAAGAGGCTTGCCTTATATGGTAATCAGACACATTTTAGAACAGTATCTAGTACCGCTTTTGCTACCACAACCTATAAAGTTGAGAATGGGAAGAATGCTCAAATATGGAAAGTGACAGATATTTCTTTAATAGAAAAGATGATTCCATATGATACAATTGGTGATACTGCTTTTTTCTCTGCCAATTCAAATATGTTGGAAGAATTTGTAGTGTTTAGTGGAAGTAACTTTCCAAACCCTGAGTTTATTGGAACGGTATCACATCAGAATTTACACGGGGTGGGCGTGCTTCCCAATTCGTTACCTGATCTCGTGATTGTTACGCCTGTGGAATTTCATTCTCAGGCAAATCAGTTAGCTCAGTATCGGAGAAATCACGATAAGCTTGATGTCGTCGTCGTTACAACCAATGAAATTTATAATGAATTTTCCTCTGGTGCCCAAGATGTATCCGCTATTCGCGATTTTATGAAAATGTTATACGATCGGAAAAATGGTTCAGATTCCGTAAGGTATCTTTTACTTTTTGGGGATTGTTCTTACGATTACAAAAGTCGGATTTCAGGAAATACTAATTTTGTTCCTGTGTACCAATCTTACGAATCCTTATTGCCTCTAAGCTCTTATTCTTCCGATGATTATTATGGGTTGCTCGATGATGCAGACGGAGGTTGGTTGGAATATTCAACCGATGATGAATACCTTGATGTCGGTGTAGGACGACTGCCAGTAAAGAGTGTTGAAGAAGCAGATGCGGTGGTGGCTAAGCTTATACATTATAGCAGTAATCAAAGTTGTTTGGGTAATTGGAGGAACTCTATCACTTTTATGTCAGACGATGGAGATGGAAATTTGCATATTGGTGATGCGAATGATTTGGCTACAATAGTAGATACGACGTATAAAATCTTCAATGTCAATAAGATTTTTCTGGATGCATTTCCTCAGATCCCTACTCCTGGCGGTGAAAAAGCCCCTGAAGTAAATGCAAGAATAGATCAGGATGTAAATAGAGGAACACTTATTTTAAATTATAGTGGACATGGAGGTGAAACCGGATTGGCTCAGGAAGCAATATTAGACATACCTCAAATAGAGGGCTGGAGCAATTACAACAACATGCCTTTTATGATTACGGCTACTTGTGATTTTGGTCGTTATGATGACCCACGTCGCACATCTGGAGCAGAGACTGCCCTTATAAGAGCCAACGGTGGGGCAATTGGACTTATTTCATCTGCTCGTGTGGTGTATGCTTTTAGTAATAAAGACCTGAATCTGCAGATTTATAATTTTATTTTTCAGAAACTTTCAGATGGAGAAATGACAAGACTTGGCGATGTCGTTCGGCAGTCAAAAAATGGAAGTGTAGTGGGTGTCAACAATAGAAATTATGCCCTTATGGGAGATCCGTCAATGCAATTGGCCTATCCAAAAAATTCTATTGCCATCACAAAAATTAATATTGATTCAGTTTTTTCAACTCCTGATACTTTAAAGGCGCTTAGTAAAGTTTTAATTCAGGGAGAAATAAGGAATCCTTCAAACGCATTATTAAATACTTTTTCAGGAAAGTTAACTATTATTGTTTACGACAAAAAAATTTCTGTTTCTACTTATGGTACCCAAGGCGATGCGGTCTTTACTTTTACATTGAGGAATAATGCCCTGTTCGATGGAAACGCTTCTGTAAAAAATGGAAAATGGTCGGTGTCTTTTGTAGTCCCTAAAGATATTTCTTATCAGTATGATTTTGGGAAAATAAGTATGTACGCTGAAAAGACGGGCACCTTGGTAGATGCAGGGAGTTATTTTTCAAATGTAATTATAGGAGGAACCGATCCAAATGCACAGCCTGATAATACCGCTCCCCGAATAAAAATGTTTATGAACGATGAATCATTTGTATTTGGAGGAATGACAGATAAGAACGCATTATTTATAGCAAAACTAAGTGATGAGAATGGGATAAATACTTCCACCTCTGGCATAGGACACGAAATTGCTGCAACATTGGACAATGCAGAAAAACCAATTGTACTCAATCAATTTTATACTGCTGCTCTTAATGATTATAAAAACGGTACTGTAAAATATCCTTATACCGAGTTGTCCTCTGGTCATCATTCCATAAGATTAAAAGTTTGGGATACGTATAATAATTCTTCGGAAGCTTATCTGGAATTTGTAGTGGCGAGCAATGAGAAGATTGCTTTGTCGCATATCTTAAATTATCCTAACCCATTTTCTACACATACTGTTTTTCATTTCGATCACAACAGGGCAGGAGAAGAACTTGATGTAATGGTTCAGATCTATACCGTTTCAGGAAAGTTGGTAAAGACGCTGGATTCAAAAGTGTTTAGCAGTACAGCGCATTTTTCCGGTCTTGACTGGGATGGAAAGGATGACTTTGGTGATAAGATTGGCAAAGGAGTATATGTATACAGAGTATGGGTGCGTACTCCAAGGGATGGATCGTCTGTTCATAAGTATGAAAAACTGGTTATCTTAAATTAATTATCAAAAAAGGTAGAGAATTCGGTGGTTTTAGGCCTTTTTGGATAGTCTATATTTATTAAAACTTTTCGTTAATAAACAATAAAACAGTATATTTGACTGTTATTTTAATTAAAAACCATGATTAATAAGTTTTTATTCTTCACTTTACTTATTTCAGTATCGGTATTTACAAACGCAAATGCTCAGTCAGATGCAAAGATTGCAACAGGACCTGTTATAGATAATAATGGAAATCCAGTAGATCTTACAGGAAAAACAGTATCTCCTAATGTTATTACTACGGCAGTACCTTTTCTGACGATCTCTCCGGATGCGCGCTCTGGTGCAATGGGAGATTGTGGCGCAGCCATTTCTGCCGATGCCAATTCAATGTACTGGAATGCAGCAAAACTGGCTTTTGCCGATAAAGATATGGGCTTCGCTTTGTCAGTTACTCCCTGGTTGCGAAAGTTGGGGATCAATGACATGTCTTTGTCTTACCTTGCTGGATATAAGAAATTATCTAAACAAGAAGCGATAGGCGTTTCGATGAACTACTTTAATATGGGCAGTATAACGTTTACAGATGGTACTGGAAATGCCTATCAGGAATTCAGGCCAAAGGAATTTTCTTTCGCAGTTACCTATTCCAGAAAATTAAGTGAGAAATTCAGTATTGCTCCTACTATCAAATATATTTATTCTAACCTTTCCGGAAATCTAACGATTCCTAATTCATCTGTAACTACTAAGCCGGGAAATGCCGCCGCTATTGACCTTGGAGCTTTTTATACAACACCTTTAAAAGTTCAGGGAAAAGACGCTAAGTTGTCTATAGGATTAAATATTTCTAATTTCGGTAGTAAAATCGCTTACACAACAAGTGGCAATAAAGATTTTCTTCCAACTAATCTTAAGTTAGGAGGTTCTTTTCAAATAGAAATCGATCAGTACAGTAAGGTAGTTATTTCAATAGATGCAAACAAGTTGATGGTGCCTACACCTCCTTTGAAAGATTCACAAGGAAATATTGTGAAAGGAAAAGATCCTAACCGTTCTATGTTCAGCGGAGTATTTGGGTCTTTCTCCGATGCTCCTTTTGGGTTGAAAGAAGAACTTCGCGAAGTGATGCTTTGTGGTGGTATTGAATATTGGTACAATAATTTATTTGCTGTGCGTGGTGGTTATTTTAATGAAAATAAGTACAAAGGGAATAGAAAATATTTTACCCTTGGTGTAGGCTTGCGTTACGAGATGTTTGGGTTGGACTTTGCTTACTTGGTTCCGATTGTACAAAACAACCCTTTGGCAGAAACGTTGAGATTTACGTTGCACTTTGATTTTAAAGCAAAAGCAAGACAAGAAGATATTCTTAATGAAGAATAATTTCTTTAAATAATAAAACAATAATTGTTGTCAGGGTTTTTGATAGTATTTTTATCAATAACCCTGACAACTTTTTTATAACACTATGAATACATTAGACAGATCACTAGTTCCCACGTACAAAAATATAGATTCCTATATCCTTCCTGAAGCTGTTTCAGGAAAACTTGATAACGGTATTCCTCTACACCTGATCTTGTCAGGTACCCAGCCTGTAGTGAGGATAGAGCTGATTTTTAAAAGCGGCAATTGGTACGAACCATCTTTTGGTTGTGCTCATTTTACAGCAAAGATGCTCTCTGAAGGAACTTCGAAACATACTGCCAAACAAATACAGGATAAGTTTGCTTACTATGGAGCTTTCACTGAATTTAATTCAGGTCAGGATTTGGCTTCTGTAACGGTGTATACGCTTTCAAAACATCTTGAGTCTATATTTCCTTTAATCTATGAACTGGTCTCAGAATCCATCTTTCCCGAAAAGGAATTTGAAAGTGCTAAAAATATAACACTGCAAGGGCTTAAAGTAAGCAAGGAAAAAACGGCTTTTATGGCTGGGATAAAATTCAGGGAAATGCTGTTTGGAGCCGAACACCCTTACGGATATTTCCTTTCTGAGCAGGCAATCGAAAATACGCACATTGCTATTTTACAAGAATTCTATAAGAAAAATTATACAACGAATAACTGTGAAATTGTTATCGCCGGAAATGGAGAGGTAGACTTTGTCGCACTTGCAAATAAATACCTTGGTAAAGATAATTGGGGTAAATCGGATTCGCTTCCTAATAAAGGGAAAACGCAGGCATTAGTAAATTTTACAAAAAGAGAATTTATTAGTAAGGAAGGGGCTGTGCAATCTTCTTTGCGAATGGGAAAAAAAATGTTTGCCATTTCCCATCCTGACTATTTTAATTTTTATTGTTTGAATGAAATTTTTGGGGGATATTTTGGCTCTCGTCTTATGCAGAATATTCGCGAAGATAAAGGCTATACCTATGGTATAAGCTCAAATATTGTGACCAATAAAAACGAAGGTTATTTTGTAGTAGGTTCTGATGTAAAAAAAGAATTCACACTTCAATCCATTGAAGAGGTGTATAAGGAAATGAAAAAAATGAAAGAAGAGCTGGTTTCGGACAATGAATTGGAGTCGGTGCGAAACTATATGTTGGGTTCTTTTGTTAATTCCATTACTACTCCTTTTGCAGTGGCCGATAAATTTAAGACGATACATTTTAATGGTCTTGGGTATGATTTCTATAAAAATTATTTTAATACGTTGAAAAATATAAATGCGGAAACCTTGATGGCAACCGCAAATAAATATTTCGATGAAAATTCAATGTCAGAATCCATTGCAGGAAGTGAGCAGTAAACAGAAACAGTAAACAGGATTTGTTTTTCTCTTTACTGTTCACTGTTCCTGTTTACTTTATTTCTATGATAAATCAAGAACATATACGCTACAACCGTCACCTCATTCTTCCTGAAATAGGTGAAGAAGGACAACAGAAGTTGAAGAATTCTTCGGTCTTTGTAATTGGTGCAGGTGGACTAGGTTGCCCAGCCTTATTATATATGGCTGCTGCTGGGATTGGCAAAATAGGTATTGCAGATTTTGATGTGGTTGACGAAAGTAATTTGCAACGTCAGATTTTGTATACCACCGAAGATATTGGATTGTCAAAAATCGGGCAGGCAAAAAAAAGACTAAGCGCTCTTAATCCTTTTGTAAAAATTGAAGCACATAACGTAAGAGTTAACAGAGAAAATGTTATCGAACTGCTTAAAGATTATGATGTGGTACTTGACGGCTCAGATAATTTTTCTACCCGCTATTTAATCAATGATGCCTGTGTAATTTTGAATAAGCCATTGGTGTACGGTTCCGTTTTTAAATTTGAAGGACAGGTTTCGGTTTTTAATTACAAGGATGGTCCTACCTATCGCTGTTTGTATCCCAATCCTCCTAAAGAAGGAGAAATTCTTAATTGTTCAGAAGTTGGAGTAGTAGGTGTTTTGCCAGGCATTGTTGGAACACTACAGGCAAATGAGGTGATCAAAATTTTTACAGGAATAGGGACGGTGCTTAGTGGAAAAATACTTCTATTCGATGTGTTATCTATGATTTTTAATACTATTTCTTTTTCCTCAATTGCGGAGAATAAAATAATAAAGGAGTTAATAGATTATGATATTTTTTGTGGGGTTACAGAAATTAAAAAAATGACAGCCTCTCAATTAAAAGAAAAACTGAAGCTAGGGTCAGCGCTTCAGTTAATTGATGTTAGGAACGAAGAAGAATTTGTACAATTTAATATAGGAGGCAAACTCATGCCCTTGACTGTATTTGAAGCCAGAAGGTCTGAAATTTCAATGGATGGCGACATTGTAATTATTTGTCAAAGCGGGAAAAGAAGTGAAACCGCAGCCGCTATTTTGACTAAAAATGGATATGCCAGCGTATATAGCCTTGAAGGCGGCTTAAATACCTGGTAGTGCTTTTTGTAATTATTTTTTTATCTTTACCAGTAATCTATTTTGGTTTAAGCATAGTCAGCTTCTAAAGACCATTGCATTAATTCATAATTCAAAACTTATAATTCATAATTTAATAACATGCCTGATTTTAGTAAAATTACTACTTTTATTTTCGATGTAGATGGAGTACTTACAGACGGAACAGTTCATTCTTTTGCAAGCGGTGAACATTCGCGTACCTTTTTTATTAAGGATGGCTATGCGATGGAGAAGGCTATTCAGAGCGGTTATCATATCGTTATTATTTCAGGTGGTTTTGAAAAGGGTGTAGAGAATCGTCTTAAGTTTTTGGGAGTGAAAGATATTTTTCTGGGGGTAAAAGATAAACTTGATCTTTTTAATACTATAAAAAAGGAAAAGGAATTGAACGAAGATCAGATTTTATATATGGGCGACGATATCCCAGATTACAAGATGTTGAAATTGGTGGGACTA